>JBEVGZ010000051.1:0-6930 GCA_040511515.1 Microterricola sp. | reverse complement strand
AGCGATGCGAACTCGAGTTTGGGGGTCGTGAGGAAGTCGATCCACCACCAGGGGCGCGGGATGGCGTTGATGATGGTGCCGACCGTGAGCTGCGGCGGGATGGCGAAGCCGTTGCACTTGTCGCGCAGGCGCGCGCCGGCGACCGGGGTGTCGACGGTGAAGAACAGGGTGTCGAAGCCCGCGGCGGCCGCGCGCTTCACGAGCTCGTAGGAGATCTCGCGCTTGCGCATCACGTAGAGCTGGAACCAGTTGCGCCCGTTCGGGTTGGCGGCCTTCACATCCTCGATGGAGGTCGTGCCGAGCGTCGAGAGGGTGAACGGGATGCCGGCGGCTCCGGCCGCGCCGGCGCCCGCCGTCTCGCCCTCTGTCTGCATCATGCGGGTGAAGCCGGTCGGCGCGATGCCGAACGGCATGCTGCTCTGGCCGCCGAGCACCGTTGTGGTGGTGTCGACGACGGGCACGTTGCGCAGGATCGACGGGTGGAACTCGACGTCCTCGAAGGCCTGACGGGCGCGCTTCAGCGAGATCTCACCCTCGGCCGAGCCCTCGGTGTAGTCAAACGGAGCCTTCGGCGTGCGCCGCTGGGCGATGGTGCGCAGATCAGCGATCGTGAGCGCCTTCTCGAGACGGCGGTCTGTTGCATTCATCGTCGGCTTCTTGAACTTCATCAGTTCGGCGAGCTCGCGGGGGTTGGGGAACTGGCGTTTCACCATGTCGGTGTCTCCTCAGACAATTCGGGCGCACGCTCGGCGCTCGGGGAATGGGTGGTTGATGGACTGTGGGTCTCGGCGTAGTAGCCGGCGATGTGGGCGTGAACGCGGATGCGGGCGGCTGCGGCATCCCCGGTCTCGATCGCCTCGACGATGCCGTGGTGCTCCGCGCGCAGGCGGCCGAGCATGCGGTGCGGGTCCGCGACGGCAGCCAGACCGGCCAGGGCGTAGCTCTCGACGGCGTCGCGGAGCCCGGCCATCATCGCGGTCACGACCTGATTGCCTGAGGCTTCGGCCAGCGCCACGTGGAACTGCGCGTCGAGCGCGAGGAACTCGGCCGGGGTCAGGCCGTCATCGTCCATGGCGGTGAGCAGGGTGGCGGCGGCGTCGAGCGATGGTGCGGGGGAGGCCTCCGCGAGCCCGGAGGCGATCTGCGTCTCGAGCAGCAGGCGGGTCTTGACGATGTCGGCGACGGGGAAGCCCTGGGCGGCGACCTGCAGACGCATCAGCGCCGACATCCCACCCTGCGGAGTCGCGACGATGATCGCTCCGGCACTCGGGCCGCTGCCCGTCTGGGTGCGGATGAGGCCGAAGCCCTCGAGCACCCGCACGGCCTCGCGCACGCTGGAGCGGCCGACGCCGAGATCGGCGGCGAGCGTGCGCTCCGGCGGCAGGTGGTCGCCCGGCCGCAGGCTGCCGTCGAGGAGTTCCCGCTCGATGTGGCGCAGCACGAGCTCCCAGGCGCGTGGTTCTACGGGCATGGTGTCCTCTGCGGCGAGTCGGCGGGTGGAACGTGGCGATGTGGTCGGACCACTGTGGTCTGACCACAGGGTAACACGGTCGCCCCCGTCACGGGGCGACATCCTGGCCGCATGCGGAATAGCCATGAGCCATGCTCGTTGGGGAGTAGAGGGCCTTCGGGCCGGGGCATCCGCCCGCCGCGAGCAGAGGAGACAGCACATGACCGTTCCCGCCATTTCGACCGACACGGCCACCCGGGTCGCCATCGGTGATTCCGATCTGTCGATCTTCCCGCTCGCGCTCGGCGGCAACGTCTTCGGCTGGACGGCCGACGAGGCCGCCTCCTTCGAGGTGCTCGATGCCTTCGTCGCCGGCGGCGGCAACTTCATCGACACCGCCGACGGCTACTCGCACTGGGCGCCGGGCCACAGCGGCGGCGAGAGCGAGAGCGTCATCGGCCGCTGGGCGGCCTCGCGCGGCAACCGCGACGACCTCGTGATCGCCAGCAAGGTGAGCACGCACCCCTCATTCAGTGGGCTGGCACCCGACAACATCCGGGCCGCGGCGGATGCCTCCCTCGCCCGCCTCGGCACCGACCACATCGACCTCTACTACGCGCACTTCGACGACGAGAGCGTTCCGCTCGCCGACACCGTCGGCGCCCTCTCCGAACTCGTCGACGCCGGCAAGGTGCGCTACATCGCGCTCTCCAACTACTCGCCGGAGCGCATCGACGAGTGGTTCAGCGTGACGGCAGAGAACGGGCTGCACCGCGCCGTCGCCCTGCAGCCGCACTACAACCTCGTCGAGCGCGACTTCGAGCGCGGCGGCCTCCGCGAACGGGCGGAGCGCGAGGGTCTCGCTGTGTTCCCCTACTTCGCGTTGGCGAAGGGTTTCCTGAGCGGCAAGTACCGCGATGCGCCGGATGCCGGGGCGGCCGTCGCTGCGGCGGCTGCGGTGGCAGCATCGACGGCTCCCGAGAGCCCGCGTGCCGGAGCGGCTCGCGCGTACCTCGATGAGCGCGGCCGCCGGGTGCTCGCGGCGCTCGACGCCGTTGCGGCGGCGCACGCGGCATCCGTCGCCAGCGTCGCCCTGGCCTGGCTCCGTCAGCAGCCGACCGTCGTGGCGCCGATCGCCAGTGCGCGCAGCGTCGAGCAGCTGCCCGACCTCATCGCCTCGGCGACACTGCAGCTGAGCGCGGCAGAGCTCGCCCTGCTGACGGAGGCCTCCGCCTGACGCGACTCCCGAGCGCCGCTCCGCAACGCGGCTGATGCCGGCGGGGCTCAGGACTCCGGCAGCGCCGAGAACATCAGCTGCGTGCCGAGCGGACGGAGCCGGATGCGGCGCGAGGGGTGGGTCTCGTCGATCTCGACCCGCGGCTCCATCGACTTGACGAAGTCGGTGAAGGAGGAGAAACCGAGCGCGCGCTCCTGGAACGTCGGGTCCATGCGCAGCATCTGGTTCTTCACGTTGCCGCTGGCCTGCCAGTCCTCGTCGTACTTGGCCGCGCCCAGTTCGAGAGCGCGGGTGAGGAGATCACCGGCTGCCTCGTGCGCCGCCTTCGCCTGACGCGCGGACTTTGGCTTGCTGCCGCGCTTGGCCTGGGCCGTGTCATCGCCGGGCACCGCGGCGTCGGCATCCGCCCCTGTCGAGGTGGCCGCCGCGGCTTCCACCCCATCGGTCTTGCGCTTCGGCCGCGCCTGGGCGGCGCTCCGCACGGTGCCGGGCAGTGCGTCGTAGTCGGCGAACTCGTCGCAGGCCGCGGCGAGTGCCTTGCTCGTGCCGCCGGCGACGCCGATCCCGACGACGTAGCGGCCGAGCAGCTTGGCGCGCTGGGCCAGTGCGATGTAGTCGGAGTCGCCGGCGACGATCACCACGTGGGTGAGGTCGGAGAGGCGGAACAGGTCTTCGACGACGTCGACGGCGAGGCGGATGTCGGCCCCGTTCTTCATCGAGGCGACAACGGGGAACAGCTGCACCAGGTCGACGGCACGGTCGATCAACTGGCGGCGGTAGCTCGCATTGATCGGAACCGACCAGTCGGCGTATGCACGGCTCACGCCGATCGTGCCGAAGGAGGAGGCGAAATCGAGGATCGCGCCGAGGTCGACGGTGGCCTCATCGAGGCGGGCTGCGACCTCGGGGGAGGTGCCACCGTTGCCCGGCACGATATCGCGCGCGTGGTCCTTCTGGAACTGCCCGCGGGTGTGCAGCTGGTTGTAGCGGGAGATCACGATGTTGTCGAAGTCGATATAGACCCCGACCCGGGTCTCGGCGGATGAGTTCATGTGATGCCCCTCGGCGGCGCTCGCCGTCCACGGGGGCCGAGGATTCGGCGTGCCCGGGCGGCACCACCTCTATTCTGCCGCCGGGAGGGCCCGTGCCGCGACCGTGGAATAGGCCGCGGCCCCTCCCGCGGGCATTGTCAGCCCTTGCGCAGCTCGCGGTAGGCGCTTGGGCTCTCCCCGTGAGCCTGGCGGAATTGCCTCGAGAAGTAGAGCGGGTCGGAGTAGCCGGTCTCTCGCGCCACCTCGGACACCGAGAGGTCGGTGCCGTCGAGGAGCTGCCTGGCGCGGGCCATGCGTAGCGTGATGTGGTGGGCGAGCGGTCCGCCGCCGGTCGCCGCACGGAAGAGGGCGCCGAGGTGGGAGGGCGAGACGCGGGCCTCGCGGGCGAGTTCCGGAACGCTCACGGGGCGTTCGAGCCGGTGAGCCAGATAGTTCATCGCGCGCTGCAGCGGGTCATTGCTGTCAGACACTGAGAGGTCGGAGACCAGGGTCGTCAGCAGGTTCCACGCCAGACCGGCCGCGCGCACCAGCCGCGGCGGGGACGGGTCCTTCTCGAGGATCGCCACAATGTGTTCGGTCAGCTGAGTCGTGCGGTCGACCTCGCGGAGAACGGCGACCGGCGACCGCTCGGAGTCAACGCAGGCGGCGACGAGCTCATCGGCGTCGCTGCCGCGCACGTGCAACCACCAGATCGTCCATGGCTTCTCGTCGCTGGCTCCATAGCGGTGGGCTGTGCCTGCGGGCAGGGCGACGATTGCGGGAGCCTGCACGGTGTGCCTGGCGCCATCCAGCTCCACCCAGCCCGCGCCGGCGACGCAGAGCATGATCACGGATTCCGCGGCGCCGCCGGGGCGCGAACGCTCGTGCCCGCGCGCATTCGGGAACCAACCGGCATCCGTCACCTGCAGGCGGCGGGTGATGGGGCGCGCGTCGGCCTCAGCCACGAGCGGGCGGGGGACGATCGCGATGCGCTGCCGGGGGAATCCATCGGGTCTTGCCATGGCTCCACTCTCTCACCTCGGCCGGCGTCTCGGTGTTTTGTCCATGTTTTGCGGTGAATCCTCACTTCAACGACGGCGGGGAGCTGCATAGCGTTGGCCAGGTGAACACCCCGACGACTCCTCCCAGCATCCACCTTCCCGACGCGCCTGCGGCCCTCGCCGGTGACCTGGCGGCGGGAGCCGCCATCGCATGGCGCGAGAACCTCGACATCGTCAGCTACGACACCGCGGAGCCCGACCGCTACCCGATGTTCTTCGAGCACCGCGTGTACCAGGGCTCGAGCGGGCGGGTCTACCCGATCCCGTTCACCGACAAGATCGAGACCGAGTCGACGCTGCGCTCCTGGGACGCCGTGCACCTGGAGAACCAGTGGCTCCGCCTGGTGATCCTGCCCGAGCTCGGCGGCCGCATCCACATCGGCTATGACAAGAGCGCCGACTACGACTTCTTCTACCGCAACAACGTGATCAAGCCGGCGCTCGTCGGCCTCGCCGGCCCGTGGATCAGCGGCGGTGTCGAGTTCAACTGGCCGCAGCACCACCGCCCGGCGACGTACCTGCCCGTCGACATCGAGATCGAGCACGGCGACGACGGCTCCGTCACCGTCTGGTGCTCCGACCACGACCCGTTCTCCCGGATGAAGGGCATGCACGGCATCCGCATTCGCCCGGACAGCGCGCTGATCGAGCTCGTCGCCCGCCTGCACAACCGCACGAGCGAGACCGAGACCTTCCTCTGGTGGGCCAACGTCGCCGCCCGGGTGCACGACAACTACCAGTCCTTCTTCCCGACCGATGTGCAGTGGGTCGCCGACCACGCCCGTCGCGCCGTGACCGCGTTCCCGGCCGCCGACCGCCCGTACTACGGCTTCGACTACACCGAGCACGCGGCCACCGGTGGCGACCGCCTCGACTTCTACAAGAACATCCCCGTTCCGACCAGTTACATGGTCACCGGAACGCAGGACGACTTCTTCGGCGGCTACGACCACGACGTCGAGGCCGGGTTCGTGCACTGGGCCGACCGCCACATCGCGCCGGGCAAGAAGCAGTGGACGTGGGGCAACTCGGAATTCGGCCGCACCTGGGACGCGCACCTGACCGAGGATGACGGCCCGTACATCGAGCTGATGGCCGGGGTATTCACCGACAACCAGCCCGACTTCACCTTCATCGCCCCGGGCGAGACGAAGGCCTTCTCGCAGTACTGGTACCCGATCCAGCGCATCGGCGTCGTGCACCAGGCCAACCTCGAGGCCGCCGTGCACCTGTCGATCACCGCGAGCTCCGAGCGGGAGACCCGGGTGAAGCTCGGTGTGGCGAGCACCGGCATCCGCCCCGGCCAGCGCATCGAACTGCGCCGTGGCACCGCGCTGGTCGAGGCATGGACCGTCGACCTCGCCCCCGAGTCGCCGTTCACCATCGAGCTGGCCCTGCCAGGCACCGTGGATGCCACGGAGCTCACGCTCGACGTCGTCGGCGTGCTCAGCTGGACCCCGCGGCCGCACGTGCAGCAGCCGGAGCCGGATCTGGCCACGGAGCCGCCGATGCCGGAGGAGATCGACTCGATCGACGAGCTGTACTACACGGGGGTTCACCTCGATCAGTATCGCCATCCCACCCGCTCCGCGCTGAGCTACTGGCGTGAGGCGCTGCGCCGTGACCCAGGCGACATCCGCAGCAACCTCGCGATGGCCACCCACGCCTACAAGACCGCGGACTACGAGACCGCGCTCGAGTATGTGCAGCGCGGCCTCGAGCGCGCCCGCTCGCGCAATCTCAACCCGGAATCCGGTGAGCTCTCGTACCGACTCGGCAGCATCCTGCGACGCCTCGGGCAGCTGGACGAGGCGTACAGCGCTTTCGCCAAGGCCGCGTGGGACCAGAAGTGGCGCCAGAGCTCGGAGTTCGAGATGGCGCGTCTGGATGCCGTCGTCGGCAACGACGCCCGCGCGCTGCAGCACGCCACCGCAGCGGTGCGACTCGACGCAGACGACCTGCGCTCGCGCGCCCTGCTCACGGTGCTGCTGCGCCGCAGCGGCGACACGGCGGAGGCCGACGCGCTGCTGGCGGAGACCCGCGCGCTCGACCCGCTCGACCAGCTGGCCAGGACCCTCGACGCGACGCTCGAGAGTGCGCAGACCAGCCGGGATGCCGCGACGCAGCTCGATATCGGCTTCGACCTGGCCG
>JBEVGZ010000050.1:0-9141 GCA_040511515.1 Microterricola sp. | reverse complement strand
CGCTCCCGCTCGAACTCGGCCAGCACGCGCTGCAGAGCCGCATCGGCCTCCGCGCTCTCCGCGCCGGCATCGCGCAGGATTGTGCGGATGGCGCTGCCTCGCGCCCTCGGTGTCTCCGTGTCGCGGACGGGATACCCGCAGTCGGTGAGCGTGTCGGCCAGGTCCTGCCAGAGCGGCCCGATCCCCGCCCCAGCGGCCGTCCGGCGCCTCCGCCATGCGGCCAGCAGGCTGCGGCTGAGCCACGGCACCGCGAACAGCGCGAGCACGGCGGCCGCCAGCAGCAGGTTGCGCGTCAGCAACGCGCGCGCCGCCTCGGCATCCGCAACCGCGCTCGGCCGGTTCGCCTCGTCGACGTTCCGTGCATTCTGCTCGGTCACCGCACCGCTGCTCGCCTGCGGGGCGGGCACAACGGGGTCCGTGACGGCCGCGCTCGGCAGCGAGTAGCCCGGCACGGCACCGCGCCCCGGCGTCGGTTCGAACGGCACCCAGCCGACGCCCTCGAAATAGAGCTCCGGCCACGCGTGCAGATCGGAGGTCTGCACCTGGTAGAGCACGGCCCCCTCCAGCCGCTGTCTCGTGCGCTCCCCCGGCGCGTAGCCGAGTGACACCCGCGACGGGATATCGAGCGTGCGCGCCATCACGGCCATCGCGGAGGCGAAGTGGATGCAGTACCCCGACCGCACCTCGAGGAAGCTGCTGATCGCCCGAAGCCCGCCGCCGTCAAAGCCCTCGTCGACCGGGGTCTCCTCCGAATAGTTGAAGTCGCGCCCTCGAAGGAACTTCTGCAAGGCGGCGGCCTGCAGATACGGGGTCTCGGCGGCCGCGGTGACAGCCTGGGCCGTCTCGCCGATGAGCGGCGGGATATCGCCTGGCAGCTCGAGGTAGCGCGCGATCTCACCGGGATACTGCTTCTCGGAGGCGGCGAGGTCCTGTTGGGTCGGCGAGAGTTCCAGACCGTTCACGACGTAATTCTGCCCGGCGATCGTCGAATGCGTCGTCGCGACGGTCAGCGCATCCGAATCCCAGTACCACTGCCCGTTCAGCCCTTCGATGCTCGTCGCAGGATACGGAACGGGCAGCCATTCGCTCCGCACCCCCGCGACCTGGATGCTGGTGCGCACCTCTTTGGTCGCCACGTTCTCGCCCAGTCCGGGAGGGTCGCCGAACTCGTCGACGGTGTTGGACTCATTGAACGCGCTGTGGCCGGCCACCCAGCTGTCGCCAGAGAAGGAATCGAGGGTGAGCATCTTCAGGTACACCGCACGCGCGCTCGTGGAGCTGTAGGACAGCGCCGGTGCCGGTGCCGGACGCCGCAGATCCTGTCCGAGGTCGATCAGCGGGTTCACGGCGCCGCCGAAGAGCGACGTCGACGGCGGGCCGACTCCGAGCGGCGCCCCGATGGAGACGACGGGGACCGCCGCCGTCAGGACCAGGGCGGAGACGATCGCAACGGACCCGACGCCGATGGCTCCGCCGAGTGGCCCGAGCCCCGGCTGCTTCGTGGCGGCGACGACGCGCGCGCCACCCGGCACCCTCTCGCTGCCGGGGCCGGTGACCGCCTGTTCCTCGCTGCGCTGGGTGCGCACGTCGACGCGCAGCAGCAGCAGGTACGCGGATGCCACGAGCACGAGCACCCAGAGCTGCTCGTCCTGCCGCAGAACGACGGTGGGCACGATGGCGAGAACGGCGACCGGGATTCCGGCGAGCGCCGGCATCCGCACCCCGATGGCCAGGGTGTCGGCCAACAACACGAGGAGACCGGCCCCGATGCTGAGCAGGAACACGATGCCAGGTGTCGCCTCGGCCGGCACGGCCTGCGTCTGGATCGAGGACTGCCCTTCGGCGAGCAGGGCCCCGAAGACGCCGATCGTGTCCGGTGTCGGCAGCAGCAGGAGCAGCCCGGTCCCCGCACCGAAGCCGAAGGTCAGGTACACCAGGAGCGCGGCGAAGGAGAGCAGGGGCACCAGCGGCGGTGCAACGCCCCACCCGCGCAGCAGGCCGCTGGAGACGCCGGTCACGATGATGGCGGCGACGCTCGCCCACCACCACGAGAACGAGACGAGCACGGGTGCCAGCACCAGCAGTCCGGTGGCCGTGAGCAGCATGACGGCGCTGCCGAGCAGCCAGTACGGCCTGCCGCGCTGCGCGAAGCGGGCTGCCGGGTCTCGGTCAGGCGACATCGTGGATCCGCCCCCGTTCGGCCTCGGCCCAGGCGTCGGGGATGTGCTGCGGCGAGCGCAGTTCGATGCAGTGCCACCCGGCGTCGATGAGTGTCTCGATCGCGCTCCGTCGCATCGTGTCGAGCACGAACGCCACGGCCGGCTCGCAGTAGGGGCGGAGCGCCGCCAGCGCGTTCGTCTCCTCCTCGTCGATGTCGATGAGCACCGCGAACGCCGGCAGATGCGAGCTGGTGCGCAGCGCGCTGCCGGCCGGAGCCTCCCCCGGCTCCACCCGGGGGGTCGGCCATGGCAGCTGCAGATTGGCGAGCCCCTCCAGCAGCGCCCGATCCCCTCCCGGTGTGCGGAAGGAGCACGGGGCGTCGCCGCGCAGCCCACCGCGCAGCCCGCCATGGGAGTTCTCGCCGCCGCCGGAATTGAGCTGGCTCGGCCCGGTCTCGACGACGTCGAGGCGGAAGCCGCTCGCCAGTAGCTGCATGGCGATGGAGGCGACGGTCTCCAGCGCCAGTTCGACGGCGCTGTCGAGTCGGCCGTAGCGCTCGGAGAGTCCGGCCCGTTCCGCGGCGGACGCACCGGAGAGCGTCGTGTCCAGGATGATCCGTGCCTCCGGGTTGCTGCGTTGCTCCTCCTGGCGCACCATCAGCTCGTCGCGCTTGGCCGTCGCAGCCCAGTGCACGCGGCGCAGCGGGTCGCCTGGGCGGTACTCGCGCGCGATCAGCTCGTCCGAGTTGGGATTCGTGTGGCGCAGCAACTCGTGCAGCGCGCCCGTGCCCGAACTGAGCGATCGTCCACTGCCAGGCAGAGCGCTCACCCGCGGTGTCACGATCAGGTCGTGGGGTTCGCCGACGGGCCTCTCGGCGTAGGCGAGCCCGAAAGGGTCTCCCATGCCGAGGATGAGCGGACCGATGTCGTAGACGCCGCGCCGGCGCGGGCGCAGGGTGTACTCGAGCCTGGCCGTGTCATCGCCGCCGTCCGCCCCCGGTTGGTGCCGGCCGAGCGCCGGCAGCAGCGCGTCCTGCGGCACGAGGATCCCGGATGCCGCCTGGTCCCGCCAGCGCGCGCCGAAACTGGGTCGGCGCCCGATGTTGCGCACGACGAGCGAGACGACGGCCTCGCCGCCGGCCGGCACGATTCCCGGCGCGAAGACGCGTGTCACGTGCACCCTGGCCCCGCGGAGCGCGACGTAGCCGAGCGCGGCGAGGGGCACGGCGATGAGCAGGAACGCGACGAAGAGGAACTCCTTCCTGCTGAACAGGAATCCTCCACCGGCCAGTGCCACTCCCACGATGAGCATGGCCCACCCGCGACGACTGAGGCGAGGCCACCAGTCTCGCCGCCGAGCTGCCGATGCGGCTGCCGCGCTCATCGTGTGCGTCTCCTCTGCCTGTCGCGCCCTCGCCCCGGCGCCTAGACCCGCTGTGCCGAGCCGAGCGGCACCGGCGTCGCCGCGACGATGCGCCGGACGACCTCCTCGATCAGTGGGGCGCTCTCCTGGTGGTGGTGCCCGAGCGCCCGACTCGTCGGCACCAGCCGATGCCCGAAGACGGCGACGACGAGGTCGTCGATGTCATCGGGCAGCACGAAGTCCCTGCCGTGCAGCGCCGCGTGCGCCTTCGCCGCGCGCACCAGCTGGAGCGTCGCACGGGGGCTGGCGCCGAGGCGCAGGTCGCGGTCCTCACGGGTGGCCCTGGCGATGCTCACGGCGTACTCCTTGACGCCGGCCGATGCGTAGACGGCACGGGCCGCCTGCATCATCGCGCGCAGCTGAGGCTCGGTCACGACCGCGCTGATCCGCCCGAGGGGGCTGGAGGTGTCGCGGGCGTCGAGCATCGCCAGCTCGCTCTCCGGGTCGGGGTAGCCCATCGAGATGCGGGCCATGAACCGGTCCCGCTGCGCCTCGGGGAGGGCATATGTCCCCTCCATCTCGATCGGATTCTGCGTCGCGACGACGGTGAATGGGCGAGCAAGCGGGTAGGTGGTGCCGTCGACGGTGACCTGACGTTCCTCCATGCACTCGAGCAACGCCGACTGGGTCTTCGGGCTGGCGCGGTTGATCTCATCACCGATGACGATGTTCGCGAACACGGCACCCGGCTTGAACTCGAAGCGTCGCTCGGCCTGGTTGAAGATCGAGACGCCCGTCACGTCGCTCGGAAGCAGGTCGGGGGTGAACTGGATGCGGCTGACAGAGGCGTCGACGGAGGTGGCGAGCGCCTTGGCCAGCATCGTCTTGCCGACCCCGGGAACGTCCTCGATCAGGAGGTGTCCCTCGGCCAGCAGCACGGTCAGGGCGGTGCGCACCGCCGTGTGCTTGCCGTCGATGACGGACTCGACGTTCGCCATGATCTGGGCGGCCAGCGAGGCGAGTTCCAGCACGGGCATGCCGGCCGCGGCATCCGGAGCCGTTGTAGGAGCCGTCGCACGTTTGTTCTCGGCCGTCGTGCTCTGGGCCTTCGTGTCCTGGGCCGTCGTTGTGATCTCGGTCGGCAGTCCGGTCATTGCGGGCTCCTCTGCAGATACTCGGACACCACGGCCGGTACGTACGGCGACACGTCGCCGCCGAGGGCGGAGACCTGGCGCACGAGCGAGCTCGACACGTGGCCGTGGGCGGGGTTGGGCAGCAGGAACACCGTCTCCACCCCCGCGAGGTGGCGGTTGACGATCGCCATGGGTGTCTCGTAGGCGACGTCGATCTGGGAGCGGATGCCCTTGACGAGCACCGATGCGCCCACCTCCGTGCAGTAGTCGACGAGGAGTCCGACGGTCCAGGAGGCCACGACAACATTGTCGGCCTCGAAGGACTCGGCGACGGCCTGCTCGATCAGAGAGACGCGCTGGGTGATCGGCAACAGTGCCGACTTGTCTGGATTGTGCACGACGAGAACGTGCAATTCGTCATAGAGTCCTGCCGCACGCTCGATGACGTCGAGGTGCCCGAGAGTGACGGGGTCAAAGGAACCAGGGACGACGGCGATCCTGCGCATAGAACTCACACTAGCGCGTGGAGTGCGGCACACAAGGTGAGCGGAGCAATGGTGGGCATCGACTCAGTTCTTGCTCAAGAACTCCCGGCTCGCCTCGTCGAGTCGGCGCGCGACCGCGTCGGCCAGCCCGTGGTGTTCGCGCAGCTCCGGGTCCTCGTCGATGATGCCCTCAGCGGCCCGCCTCGCGTCGAGGATCAGCTCCCCGTCGAAGGCCACACGCAGCAGGCGCAGCGAGGAATGCCCGCCGGACTGCATGCCGCCGAGCACGTTGCCCTCTCGGCGCAGTTCGAGGTCGACCTGGGCGAGTTCGAAGCCGTCAAGGGTGGCGGCAACCGCCTCGACGCGCGCCAGCCCGACGCTCTCAGGAACGGCTCGCGTCACGAGCAGGCAGAGGCCGGGAACGCCGCCACGCCCAACGCGCCCGCGCAGCTGGTGCAGCTGTGAGACACCGAAGCGGTCGGCATCCAGCACCACCATCATCGAGGCGTTCGGCACGTCGACGCCAACCTCGATAACCGTCGTCGCGACCAGCACATCGATCTCGCCGGCTGCGAAGGCGATCATCGTCGCCTCCTTCTCCTCACCGCTCATCCTGCCGTGCAGCGGCTCGATGCGCCGCCCCTGCAGGCTCGGGAGTGCGCGAAGCTCGGCCAGCACGCGCACGACGCTCGCCAGCGGCGCGGCCGAGCCGGCGTCGGCGTCGCTCTCCAGCTCCTCGCCCTCTTCGATCTGCTTCGGTTCGATCGCCGGGCAGACGACGAATCCCTGCCTGCCGAGCGCCAGCTCCTCGGTGAGTCTCCGCCAGATCTGGCCCTCCCACGCCGGTTTGATCGCCAGCGGCACGATGAAGCTCTCGATGCCCGGCCGCCCGGCCGGCAGCTCCGCGATCACGCTCACGTCGAGGTCGCCGAACACCGTCATCGCCACCGTGCGCGGGATCGGGGTCGCTGTGAGCACGAGCACGTGCGGTTGGCGCCCCTTCAGCCGCAGCGCGTCGCGCTGGTCGACGCCGAAGCGGTGCTGCTCGTCGACGACGACGAGGCCGAGGTCGTAGAACTCGACGGAGTCCGAGATGAGCGCATGGGTGCCGACGACGATGCGCGCCTGACCGGAGACCGCCCGCAACGTCGCCTTGCGGCGTTCGGCCGTGCTCTGCTGCCCGGTGAGGAGCGTCGGCACCAGCTCTGCGGCCAGATCGGGTCCGAGCGCGCGGACGATGGAGCGCAGGTGCTGGGAGGCCAGCACCTCCGTCGGTGCGAGCAACGCCGACTGCCCGCCGGAGTCGGCGACCGCGAGCATCGCCCGCAGCGCCACGATCGTCTTGCCAGAGCCGACCTCACCCTGCACCAGACGGTTCATCGGTGAGCTCGCGGCCAAGTCGCGTGCGATCTCGGCGCCGACGGTGTTCTGGTCACCCGTCAGCCGGAACGGCAGGGCGGCGTCGAAGCGCTCGAGCAGACCGCCTGGCTTCGGCACGCGCGGTGTCGCCGGCTCCGTGCGGGAGCGGGCCCGCTTCTGCAGCAGGGCAGCCTGCAGCACGAACGCCTCCGTGAAGCGCAGGGTGCGCCTGGCGCCGAGCCAGTCGCCGTCCTTCTCCGGTCGGTGGATCGCCTCCAGCGCCCTGGCCTGCTCGAGCAGCGACTTCTCACGACGGAGCTCGGCCGGAACGGGGTCGGGGATGAAGCCGATCGCGTCGAGGGCCGTGCGCATGATCGACGCGATCTCCGCGCTCGTCACCTGGTTGGTCGCCGGGTAGATCGGGATGGGAGTCTCCGACCAGCGCTTGGCCTCGTCCTCGCTGTCGATGCCGGACGGATCGTCGTCGAGATCGGTCTCGAACGGCGCGAAGTGCGGGTGGGCGAGCTGCAGGCTGCCCTTGTAGTCGGTGATCTTGCCGGAGAAGATGCCGCGAACGCCCGGTCGGAGGGTCTCGAGCCTCCACTTCTGGTTGAAGAAGGTGAGCTTGACGAAGGCGGTGCCGTCGCTGATCATGATCTCGACGATCGAGCCGCGCCGCGTCTTCATCGACCGCTCACGGGCTTCCGTGACCTGACCAACGATCGTCACGTTCTCGCCGAGCGGGAGGTCGCTGAGCGCGGTCAACTCTCCGCGTTTGGCGTAGCGCCGCGGGTAGTGCGCGAGCAGATCGGCCATCGTGACCATGCCGAAGGCCTTCTGCAGGGCGGATGCCGTTCGCCCGCCGAGCACGCCGGCGATCTTGTCATCGAGCGATGCCAACCCCGGCGCGATGGGCAGCGCGGCGAGCGCATCCAGTGCTGCCTGCTCTCGTGCCAGAGGGTCGTGCTGCTCGGTCATTCTTCGATCGTAGGCTCAGTCTCCGACACGCCGGACTGTTCGGCCTCGAGCGCCGCGATCTCGGCCGCGACGTATCGGTCGTCCGGGCGTTGGATGGCGAGCACCCGCTGTAGTTCAAGCGCCTCATCCGTGCGGCCGAGGCTGCGCAGGCAGCGCGCGATCGCCCACCGGGCGAGGAAGCGCTGCTCCGAGGTTCCGACGGCCTTCGCGAAGTCGAGCGCGCGCTCGAAGTACGGCAGCGCCTCCTCTGCGCGTCCGTTGTCGTGCAGGTACCAGGCCAGGTTGTTGTTCAGTGCGACGCCCCAGCGCTGGGTGCGGGCCTGGCTGGCGGTGGCGAGCAGCTCGAGGCCGTCTGCCGCCCACTGCTCCTCCTGGCCGGCATCCGTCAGCGCCAGCATGTGCAGAGCGTCAAGCACGAGGAAGGTGACACCACCGGCGGCTGCATCGCGGGCGGCCTTGGTGAAGAGCGGCACGGCCTCCTCCGGAACACCCTCCGCCACGCGCAGCCGGCCGCGCTCCAGCGCGATGCGCGCTGCAACGATCGGGCTGTCGCTCTCGATCGCGTTGAGCACGGCGTCACCGTCGTCGTACTGGCCGGAGAGCCCGAGTGCCCGCGCCAGCTGGGTCGCGAGCTCTGCCCTGGCCTCGTCGCTGTATTCGCTGTCGTCGCTCGCATGTCGGAACCGCTCGGCGGAGAGCTGCGGGTCGGTGAAATTCCACAGCTGATCCAGGACTGTCTGGTCGATGGTCTTCGGTGACGCGGTGAGATCTGACACAGACCCATCTTCCCAGAGATGGCCCCAGTGTGCGGGCTAGGCTCGAAGCACAATGACACGAATAGTTTCCGGCTTCGCCGGCTCGCTCCCCCTGCGAGTGCCCAAGAGCGGCACCCGTCCGACCAGCGACCGCGTGCGCGAGGCGATCTTCTCCGCGCTCGACGCCCGCGACGCCATCGCGGGGTTGCGCGTGCTCGACCTCTACGCCGGCTCCGGCGCGCTCGGCTTGGAGGCCGCCAGCCGGGGCGCCCGCGTCGTGACGCTGGTCGAGAAGAACCAGCAGGCCGCGACACTCTGCCGGGCGAATGCCGCGGCGGTCGCCAAGGCAGCGCCCCGCACGGGTGCTCCGCAGATCACGGTGAGCGGGCAGAGCGTTCAGGGTTTCCTCGACGGCACGAGCGCCGGTTTCGACCTGGTCTTCATCGATCCCCCCTATGAGTTGAGCGCGGAGGAGCTCGCGGAGAATCTCCGCGCACTCGCCCCTCTGCTGCACGAGGAGGCGGTCGTGATGGTCGAGCGCAGCTCCCGCTCCCCGGAGCCGGAGTGGCCGAGCGGCCTCGAACTCGACCGCCGCAAGGACTACGGCGACACGACACTGTGGTGGGCGCACGCGGCAGAGGCACAGCCGGAAGCCTGATCCGCCCGCCCCGTGTGGGATCTATCGTTCACCCAGACCCTGTGGAAGACTCTGAGCGTGATCAGCACAGACACTGCAAACCAGACCACACAGGCTGCGGTCGCCCATTCACTGGACGGGCGCCGGTTTCGATTTGTGGGTGCCATCGGAGGCGCGGCCGACCACGGGGACTTCGTGACGCTCGCCGAGGGCGACGGGCGAACACAGCTCGGTCAGATCGACCAACTCGAGGCCACCGAGGACGGTTCCGT
>JBEVGZ010000049.1:0-5223 GCA_040511515.1 Microterricola sp. | reverse complement strand
TAACACTGACAGGACAGCGAATGCCCATCTTCTCCATCGGAGACACCGACTTCCTTCTCGACGACGCGCCCCACCGGGTGCTGGCCGGGGCGCTGCACTACTTCCGCGTGCACCCCGATCTCTGGGCCGACCGCATCCACAAGGCCCGTCTGATGGGACTGAACACCATCGAGACGTATGTGCCGTGGAACGAGCACGCACCGAGCAGGGGCGAGTTCCTCATCACGCCGCAACTTGATCTCGGGCGCTTCCTCGACCTGGTGCACGCGGAGGGCATGCACGCGATCGTGCGGCCCGGCCCGTACATCTGTGCGGAGTGGCACGACGGGGGACTACCGGGATGGCTCGTCTCCGACCCGTCGATGACGATCCGGAGCAGCGACCCGTCCTATCTGGACGCGATCGCCGGCTACCTCGACGCCGTGTACGACATCGTCCGACCGCGCCAGGTCCAGCACGGCGGCCCCGTGGTGCTCGTGCAGATCGAGAACGAGTACGGCGCCTACGGTGCCGACAAGGACTACCTGCGCACTCTCACGGCGATGACCCGCGAACGTGGAATCGACGTTCCGCTCACCACGGTGGACCAGCCGGAAGACGCGATGCTTCAGGACGGCAGCCTCGACGAGCTGCACCGCACCGGGTCGTTCGGTTCACGGGCATCCGAACGTCTGGCCACCCTCCGGCAGCACCAGAAGACCGGGCCGCTGATGTGCTCCGAGTTCTGGTGCGGCTGGTTCGACAACTGGGGCGGCAAGCACCACACCACCTCTGCAGAGGACTCGGCCCGCGAGCTCGACGCGCTGCTCAGCGCCGGCGCCTCCGTGAACGTCTACATGTTCCACGGTGGCACGAACTTCGGCTTCACCTCCGGGGCCGACGACAAGGGCACCTACCGGCCGACGATCACCTCCTACGACTACGACGCGCCTCTGGCCGAGGACGGCACACCGACGGAGAAGTACTGGCGCTTCCGCGAGGTCATCGCGAAGCACGCGAGCGTTCCCGACGAGATGCCGGCCGAGCGGGTGGACGCACCGGTGTTCGACGTGCCGCTGACGCGGGCCGTGTCGCTGTGGCAGGCGCCCGTGCTGAACGGCGAGCAGTTCGCTCACGTTCCGACGGCCGCGGAGCTCGGCTCACCGCGCGGTTTCTCCCACTACTCGCGCCGGATCGAGGGCGGCGGCCTGCTCGTGTTCGGCGAGGTGCGCGACCGGGCTCAGGTCTTCCTTGACGGGGTCGCCATCGGCACCGTGAGCCGCGACCTCCACGAGCGGATGATTCCGCTGCCCGTTGGAGCCGCAGGCGAACTCACGATCCTGGTCGAGCACATGGGCGGCGTGAACTACGGCAAACGGCTCGGCGAGGCCAAGGGTCTCATCGGCCCGGTCACGCTAGACGGTGTCCCGCTGGGGGAGTGGACGGCTGGCGCCGTGGCGCTCGAGGACCTCCACGCGGTACGCACGGCACTGGATGCCGCGCCGGCCGTCGTGGAGGGGGCTCCGCTCTGCGGCCCGGTGTTCGCCTCCGGCAGCTTCGAGCTCGAGCGCACGAGCGATCTGTTCCTCGACACGAGCGAGTGGGGCAAGGGAGTCGTGTGGGTGAACGGCTTCAACCTCGGCCGCTACTGGCGTCGCGGCCCGCAACGCACGCTCTTCGTGCCCGCGCCCGTGCTGCGCGCTGGGGTCAACGAGCTCGTCGTGTTTGAGACCTCGGGAGCCGTCTCCGCATCCGCAGCCTTCGTGGCACGGCCGGAGCTCGGCTCCACCGAGCAGTAACGACAGCACGCGAGAAGGCGGGCCCGGCTGAACAGCCGGGGCCGCCTTCTCTGCTGGAGCTGGTGGCCCTTGTCGGTGCTGACGATCTCGGTGTCGGCGACCGTGCCTAGGGAGTGCGCGGTTCGCCGGTGCTGGCGCGTACGACGAGCTGGGTCGGGATGAGCAGCTTCGTCGTCTCGGCCTCTCCGTCGATCGTTGCGATCAGCAGCCGTGTCGCGCTCTTGCCGACCTCGTCGAAGTTCTGGTGCACGCTGGTGAGCGGCGGCCAATAGGCCTCGGCGTCATCGGCGTCGTCGAAGCCCACGACGCTCACGTCACCGGGCACACTCAGCCCCAGCTCGTGGAATGCGCTCATCACGCCGAGGGCCATCTGGTCGTTCGACGCGAACACGGCTGTCGGCATGCGTTCGGATGCCGCGATCGCGCGGCCGGCGGCGATTCCGGACGCAGCGCTCCAGTCGCCGACGACGATCGGAGGCACCGGGAGTCCCGCCTCCGTCATGACAGTGCGGTAGGCCTCGGCGCGCCGCTTGGCCGAGAAGGAGATCTCCGGCCCTGACACGTGCACGATGTCGCGGTGGCCGAGGGCGAGCAGGTGTTCGAGGGCCAGCCGGGCGCCCTGCTCCTGGTCGGTGTCGACGATGGTGTGCGGAAGCGTCGCGTCGGAGTCGACGATGACGAGTGGCAGCCCTGCGGTGAGCGTGAGCTCGTCCGGGGAGCCGACCTCGGCCGACATGATCAGGATGATGCCGTCGACGGCCTGCTCTTCGAGGCGGCCGAACGCGCCGGCCACGTCGACCTGGGTGGGATCGGCGACGGGCAGCAGCGTCGTCGTGTAGCCGGCCTCTGCTGCGGCGAAGGCGATGGCGTCCAGCGTGCGCTCGTTGCCGAGGGTCCTCAGGTTGAACGTGACGACGCCGATGCTGCGGAAGCGGCCGGACTTCAGATTGCGGGCCGCGCTGTTCGGGCGGTAGCCGAGCGCCTGCATCGAGGCGAGAACACGGTCGCGGGTGGCCGGCCGCACATTCGTCTGCGAATTCGCGACCCGCGAGACCGTCTGCGCTGAGACGCCGGCGTGAATCGCGACGTCGTTGATCGACGCGCGTGCACGGGGAAGAGAGTGCGCATTCGGAGTCGTCGAGTTCATGGTTGCGTAAACACTATCGGAGCGGTGCACTGAAAGGAAGCCGGGTGACGCTGCCCGCCATGCCTACCGTCGAATGATCCATGCCGCCATTCTCCGACATCTGTCAATCGAAAGATGGTATCGCCGCGCGCTGAAGTCTGCTCTAATGCGTTGTCCCCCCGAGCGGTAGGCTTCGCGGGGCGGAATGAGGGAGGCCTGAATGGGCGCTGTGATCGGGAACATTGTCGTGATGAGCATTGTCACGGTGGTGTTCATGTTCGTACTCTCCGCCTTCGCTCGGCGCATTCTGGGGGTGCGGATCGGGATCACCCGACTCCTGCTGGCCGGGCTGGTCGGGCTGGGAGCCGAGCTCGGATTCGAGGCCCGTTTCGTCTGGGGTGTGCAGGAGTACAGCCCCGCGTTGCTGCCACTGCAGATCGGCATCGTCTTCTTCGCAGCTGTCGCATTCCTCGTCATCGCCGAGCTGCTCGTGCCGACCGGCACCATCCCCCGGCCCGATCGCTGGCTGCACTCCTTCAGGGCATGGCGGTTGCGAACGCGGCGGTACAGCGAGGTGTCTCGTATCGCCGTCCGCCACGGCCTCGTTCCCTTCCGGCCGAACACCGAACAGTCCAGCGCCGGCGCCGCTGAGCGGCGCAAACAGGCGCGGGCTCTCCGCAACGCACTCGAGGAGGCCGGCGGTGCCTTCGTCAAACTGGGGCAGGTGCTCTCCACCCGTACCGACCTGCTCCCCGCCGAGTACCTCAGCGAACTGTCCATGCTGCAGCAGCGCGTGCCTGCCGCCGCGTGGAGCGAGGTGGCCGTGCTCCTTCACGCCGAGCTGGGCGCCCCGGTCGAGACCGTGTTCGCCTCATTCGACCAGACGCCGCTCGCTGCGGCATCCATCGGCCAGGTGCACAGGGCACGCCTCATGAGCGGGGAGGAAGTCGCCGTCAAGGTGCAGCGACCCGGAATCATCCCCTCGGTGGAACGCGACCTCGACATCACGCTGCGGCTGGCCAGGCAACTCGAACAGAGCACCCAGTGGGGTAGGGAGCTCGGGGTGCGCGAGCTCGCGGAGGGCTTCGCCGCCAGCCTGCGCGACGAGGTGAACTATCGGATCGAAGCGGGGAACATGACCGCGATGGCCGTGACGCAGGCGAAGCACACGGCTGCCGCACGCGTCGGGATCCCGCGTCACTTCGAGCAGTACTGCACCAGTCGCGTGCTGGTGATGGAGCTTGTCGACGGCGACACGCTCAGCGATCGGCGTGCGCTGGAGCAACACTCGGCCGAGGAGCGCAGCGAGCAGGCTCAACGGCTGCTGCGCTCGACGCTCGCCCAGATCATCGACGACGGTGTCTTCCACGCCGATCTGCACCCGGGCAACATCATCCTCCGTGCCGACGGCGAGCTCGTGCTGCTCGACTTCGGCTCTGTCGGGCGCCTGGATTCCGAGCTCCGCGGGCAGATCGGCGATGTGTTGCTCGCCTTCTACCGGGGCGACGCCGGTGCATTCACCGACGCGCTCCTCGCCTTCGTCGAGCTGCCGGACGACATCGACGAGATCGCGCTGCGCCGACAGATCGGGGTGTTCGTCGCCACCAAGCTCGGCCCCGGCTCCTCTCTCGACGTCACCGTGTTCACCGAGATGGTGCGCATGCTCGCAGACAACCGCATCGCCGTGCCCACTGAGTTGGCCCTGGCCTTCCGTGCAGTGGCGACCCTCGAAGGCACGCTGCGCGTGCTCAGCCCGGAGTTCGACATCCTCACCGAGGCCGGCGGATACGCCAAAGAGCGTGTGGCCGCCGGGCTCACCCCGAAGGCCATCTTCACGAGCGTCAATGACGAGTTGCTCTCTGTGCTGCCCATCGTGCGCCGGCTGCCTGCCCGTATTGACCGGCTGAGCGGAGCGCTGGCGGAGGGCCGGCTCAGCGTCAATGTGCGGCTTCTCGCCGATCGGCGCGACCGCGCGCTGATCCGCGATCTCGTGAACCTCGTCGTGGTGACCGTGCTCGCGGCCGCATTCGGCATCATGGCGGCCATGCTGCTGATCAGCGACGCCGGCCCGCAGGTGACGCCGAGCCTGAGCCTGTTCCAGATCTTCGGCTACATGCTCGTACTGCTCTCCGGCGTCCTTGCCCTCCGGGTGTTCTTCGACGTGTTCCGCGTGCGCGGGCGCGACTGAGCCTGCGGGCACCTGCCGGGGTCTTAGGAGTCGCGCTCGCTACGATGAAGTCATGTCCTACCGCGCCGCCGACGACCGCTACGACCGCATGCTCTACCGCCGCACGGGGAGGTCGGGGCTGAAGCTGCCTG
>JBEVGZ010000048.1:0-3030 GCA_040511515.1 Microterricola sp. | reverse complement strand
GCCATTTGACCGCTCTCAGTGGACTGTGCCACTACTTCAGCGAGAGCTGCAGCATCACGATGCCGAGCCAGCGCTCGAACTTGAATCCGACCCGGCCCATGCGGCCGATCTCGTGGAAGCCGAACTGCTGGTGCAGGGCGAGCGACGCGTCGGCGCCCTGATCGGCGATCACGGCAATCATCTCCTTGAGCCCCGCCTGCTTCGAGCGGGTGATGAGCTCGGCGAGGAGCACACGGCCGAGCCCCTTGCCCGTTGCCGCCGGCCCGAGATAGATCGAATTCTCCACGGTGAAGCGGTACGCGCGCTTCTGCTTCCACGGCGTGACGAGGGCGTAGCCGAGGATCTGGCCGCTCGGCGAGACCGCGACGATGAACGGCATCTCGAGCTTGGCGAGGTACTCGAACTTGTCCCGCCACTCCGCCAGCGTCATGGCGTCCTCATCGAAGGTCACCGTCGAGTTGGCGACGTAGTAGTTGTATATCTCACGGATGTGCGGCAGATCGGCCGCGGTCGTCTCGCGGAGCGAGTACTCAAACGGCGCCTCCGGCGCTTCCGTCTTCTGCAGGTGCCTGGGCAGCGTGCGCCGCGGCTGGTATTCCTCTTCGAGCATGGTTCCAGATTAACCCGGCGCTGTTACCAGAGCATTTCGAGCGTCGGATGCGGCTCCTCCACCGCTCCGAGCGACCAGTCGACGGGTGGCGCGCCCTGCTCGACGAGCGCGGCGTTCGCGCGGCTGAACGGCCGGGATCCGAAGAAGCCACGCCGGGCCGACAGCGGGCTCGGGTGCGCGGATGAGATCACGGTCGCGCCGTCGAGCAGTGGCACGAGCGACTGCGCGTCGTTGCCCCAGAGGATCACCACGAGCGGCTGCGCCGGATCGCGCGCGACGATGGAGCGGATCAGTTCCTCCGTCACGGCTTCCCAGCCGCGCTTCCGGTGCGAGCCGGCGTTCCCCGGGCGCACCGTGAGCACGCGGTTCAGCAGCAGCACGCCCTGCTCGGCCCACGCGCTCAGATCGCCGTGCGCCGGCGTCGCGATCCCGAGGTCGTCGCGCAACTCGGTGTAGATGTTGGCGAGGCTCCTCGGCAGCGGTCGCACGTGCGGCGCGACCGAGAACGCAAGCCCCATCGAGTGCCCGGGCGTCGGGTACGGGTCCTGGCCGACGATGAGCACGCGCACGGTGCCGGGGTCGACCCGGAGCGCGCGCAGCACGGCATCCGGCGCGGGCAGGAAGCCGGGCTCGTCCGCGAGGAAGCGTTCGAGTCCCGCCAGCTCCGGCTCCACCGCGGCGAGCGCGCGCGCCCAGCCGGGGTGGACCTGCGAACGGTCGAACGCCGGCCGGGTGCCGGAGTCGCCGCCGGATGCCGTCACGACGCCGCCGTGCAGGCTAGACCGCGACGGGCGGCAGCGCCGACCACGGGAAGACGATCCAGCCGGCCGTCTTGCGGTAGTAGAAGTTGGGCTCGAGCACCGTGTGCGGCTTGGTGTAGAGCGTCGCGGTGCGCACCTCTGCGCCGTTCTCGGCGAGGATTCCGAGCACCTTGACGAGGGTGTGGCCGGAGTCGGAGACGTCGTCGACGAGCAGAACACGCTTGCCGGCGAGAGCAGGAGCGTCGAGCATCGGCGCCGCGAGCTGCGGCTCCGGCAGACGCTCGTTGACACCGGTGTAGAACTCGACGTTGATCGAACCGCAGTTCTTGGTGCCGAGCGCATAGGAGATCGCGCCGGCCAACAGGAGGCCGCCGCGGGCAACGGCGATGACGACCTCGGGAACGAAGCCGCTCTCCAGCACTTCCCGCGCCAGCTCGCGCGAGGCGTCCTCGAATTCCGACCACTCGAGAATCTCCTTCTCGATGGTCTCGTTGCCTGCTGCGGAGTCGTCTGCGTCAAATGCCATGAAGTAAGGGTAATCGCACTCTGCCCGACAACTGCACGCGCCGACCGAATTGCGGATGCCGCAGGCTGTAGCATCCGAGGATGACTTCAGCACCCACTGCGCAGCGTGGCGCACGGAACGTTGCGGGGGTGACAGCGGCCATCGTCGGCTGGCTGTTCCTCGTCGAGATCACGAGCGGCATCCTGCAGGGATACTACGTTCCGCTGATCCCGGATCTCGTCGACCATCTCGGCATCCACGACGCCGACTTCAACTGGTTCGAGGCCTCGCAGTTGCTGCTCTCCGCCCTCGTCGTTCCGTTCCTCGCCAAGCTCGGCGACATGTTCGGGCACAAGAGGATCCTGCTCGCCACCACCGTGCTCACGGCCGGCGCCAGCTGGTGGCTCGCCTTCGCCGGCGACTTCTGGAGCTTCCTCGCCGCATGGGCGCTGCAGGGCTTCTACGTGGTCTGGCTGCCGCTCGAGGTGGCGCTGATCTTCGATCGCGGCCGCCGCAGCGGTCACGGGCCGTCGCAGACGCGGCGTGCGGCCGGGCTGCTCGTCGTCGCGCTCGAGGCCGGTGCGATCATCGGCGCCCTGAGCGCTGGACGCGTCTTCGCCGCCCTCGGCGAGAACATCACCCTCACCCTGTTCGTGCCGGCGATCGCCGTGACCCTCGTCTTCTTCGCGATCCTCTTCGGCGTGCCGGAGTCCGAGCCGGGAACCGAGAAGCGCTCGCTCGACGTCGTCGGCTTCAGCCTGCTCACCATCGGCCTGCTCCTCATCACCTCTGGTCTCACCTTCATGCGCATCAACGGGCCGGAGACCTGGTGGGTGTGGGCGCTCATCGCCATCGGCGTGCTGAGCTTCTGGCCGTTCGGCAAGTGGGAACTCAAGCAGGCCGACCCCGCGATCGATCTGCGCGTGCTGCGCCAGCCGAACATGTGGCCGGTGCAGCTGACGGCCGGCCTCATCGGTATCAGCCTGCTCGGCGCCCAGGCGCCGCTCGCCACCTACGCGGGCACCGACACGGCCAACGGCTACGGGCTCGGGCTCGAGGCGTCAGACATCTCGACCCTGATCGGCACCTACCTGATCTCGATGATCTTCGGCGCCCTGCTGTTCCCGATCGTCTCCAAGCGGCTGAGCCCCCGG
>JBEVGZ010000047.1:0-10307 GCA_040511515.1 Microterricola sp. | reverse complement strand
GCGGCTGGTTGCCGTCGAGCTTGCCACGGTGCTGCAGGCCACGGGTCCACGCGAAGATCGAGGCGATCGGGTTGGTGGAGGTCGGCTTGCCGGCCTGGTGCTGGCGGTAGTGACGGGTCACGGTGCCGTGCGCAGCCTCCGCCTCGACGACCTTGCCGTCCGGCGTGGCCAGAACGCTGGTCATGAGGCCGAGCGAGCCGAAGCCCTGGGCGACGGTGTCGGACTGGACGTCGCCGTCGTAGTTCTTGCACGCCCAGACGTAGCCGCCCTCCCACTTCATGGCCGATGCGACCATGTCGTCGATGAGGCGGTGCTCGTAGGTGAGGCCGGCAGCGTCGAACTGCTCCTTGAACTCCGCCTCGAAGATCTCCTGGAAGATGTCCTTGAAGCGGCCGTCGTAGGCCTTGAGGATGGTGTTCTTGGTGGAGAGGTACACCGGGAAGTTGCGGCTCAGGCCGTAGTTCAGGCTGGCGCGTGCGAAGTCGACGATCGAGGCGTCGAGGTTGTACTGCACCTGGGCGATGCCGTCACCCGGAGCCTGGAAGACCTCGAACTTCTGCGGCTCGCCGCCGTCCTTGGGCGTGAACTCGACCGTGAGGGTGCCCTCGCCCTTGAACAGGAAGTCGGTGGCGCGGTACTGGTCACCGAAGGCGTGGCGGCCGATGATGATCGGCTTGTTCCAGCCGGGAACCAGACGCGGGATGTTCGAGATGATGATCGGCTCGCGGAAGATGACGCCACCGAGGATGTTGCGGATCGTGCCGTTCGGGCTCTTCCACATCTTCTTCAGGCCGAACTCCTCGACGCGCGCCTCGTCGGGCGTGATCGTGGCGCACTTGACGCCGACACCGTGCTTCTGGATCGCGTGAGCGGCGTCGATCGTGATCTGGTCATCGGTCTCGTCGCGCTTCTCGATGCCGAGGTCGTAGTACTCGAGGTTCACATCGAGGTACGGGTGGATGAGCGTGTCTTTGATGGCCTGCCAGATAATGCGGGTCATCTCATCGCCGTCGAGCTCGACGACAGTGCCTTCAACCTTGATCTTTGACAATGGGTCTCCTTGCAAGAAGTGGGGGGCCGAAAGCGGCCTCTGCAATCGTACCCGAGCCACGCAACTGTCTCGACATCGAGAGATCCAGATGACGGAGAGCCGGTTCCGACGAGATGCTCAGTAACCGACATCCGCTCGACTACCTCGAACGGGGCTCGGCGGGTTAGCCTAAAGCCATGGCTGAATTGCGACTGGAAGAATTGTCCGCGTCGAACGTTGTGGCGGCGAACAGCTTGAGCCTGAAGCCCGGGCAGGAGCAGTTCATCACGCCCGTCTCCTACTCGGCCGAGACCTCGGTTCTCGTTCCAGGCAGCGCATGGCAGCGCGTCGTCCTGCAGGACGACAAGGTCGTCGGATTCATCCACGGCAACTTCGATCCTGACAATGAGCATGAAGAATTCCGTGCGTGCATCTGGCGCATCAATGTCGACGCCGACGCGCAGGGCAAGGGGGTCGGTCGCTTCGCGGCCAAGGCTCTGGCCCAGGAGGCGCTGAAGCGCGGTGTGAAGCGCATCACGGTGATGTGGGAGCCGGGCGAGACCGGCCCAGAGGCGTTCTTCCACCGCATCGGCTTCGTCGACATCGGTGAGACGCAGTACGGCGACGTCATCGGCGCACTCGAGATCGCCTAGCCTGCACGGCCATGGCCGTTCCTGACCGCGGATTCGCCGAGGCGGTGCTGGCCGTCGTCGACGACATCCCCGCCGGCCACGTCATGACGTACGGCGACGTTGCGGCGATGCTCGGCTCGCGCGGCGCCCGCGCCGTCGGACAGGTGATGGCCTACTACGGCTCGAACTCGCCGTGGTGGCGTGTGCTGCGCGCCGGCGGCCACCCGCCTCGCGGGCTGGCGTCCAGGGCGCTGCCCTACTACGACGCCGAGGGCACTCCGCTCATCACCACGACGAGCGAGGACGGCTACCGGGTCGACTACGCCGCCGCGCGCTGGCGTCCATAGTCGCGCGCTAGGCGATGACGCCGGCGTCGCGCACAAGCGGGATCCACGCCGTGACCGAGGTGCCGTTCTCCGGTGCGCTCCGCAGCTCGACCCGCCCGCCGAGGGTCTCCACCCTGTCGATCAGGCCGAGGAGGCCGCTCCCGACGCCGAGTGATGCGCCGCCCTTGCCGTCATCCGACACCTCGATGACGAGCTCGCCGTCGCTCTCGACGACGATCACGCGGCCGGCGCGGGCCTCGGCGTACTTCGCGATGTTGGTGAGGCATTCCGCGATGAAGAAGTAGCCCGTCGCCTCGATCACGGACGGCAGACGCGTGTCGATGCCGATGCGCGTGTCGATCGGCACCGGGGAATGGGCGACGAGCTCGGGCACGGCCGAGGCCAGCCCTCCGACGGTGAGTGACGTGGGGTGGATGCCGCGCGCCAACTCGCGCAGCTGCTTGAGCGCGGCCGAGAGTTGTTGCAGCGCCGCATCGAGGTCGGCGGCGATCTCGTGCTGCTCGAGCTGTTCCGCCTTGCCGGACGCCATCCTGAGCCGCAGCGCCAGGGCGACCAGCGACTGTTGGGAGCCATCGTGCAGGTCACGCTCGATCTGCCGTCTGGCGGCGATGCCGGCATCCACGATGCGCAGCCTCGACTCGCGCACCTCGCGGAGTGTCGCCTCGAGCTCCTGACGCAGCCGACCGTTGTCAACGCTCAGCCGCAACGCAGTCGACACGGCGTCGAGGAGATGAGCGTTCTCGCTCAGCGCGCTGTCGTGGCGGATGACGGCGAGCGGCCCGTCCGGGGTGTTGATCGGCAGCAGCGATCCGCGCCGCCGATCTCCGCGGCGGCGGCCGGCCCCGCGCGCTGTCGGAACGGCGACCTGCCCGCGCGAGTCGACGTAGCGCCTGAGTCCCTCGTCCCACCAGTAGACCCGCAGCGACGGATCCCGGAGCGTGTCGGCGAGGATCGACTGCCACAGGGTGCGGTCGACGCCGTCCCTGGTGATCACCATCAGGTCGGAGACGCGGCCGCGCAACCCGAGCAGATAGCTGAGTCCGGCGACGAAACCGATCGGCACCGCGGCGGTCGCGGCGAGCGAGATGTAGCCGAGCACCTCCAACACGGTGCCGCCGAAGGAGTACATCAGCGTCTCGTACGCGATCGCCGTGGCCCAGAGCACCAGGGCGACCGGCATCACGAAGGCGATGTGCCGTGCCGGGGTGCTGCCCCGAATCCAGCGGGTGACCACGAGCGCGACGATCAGCACGATCAGCGCGACCCCGAAGAGCCGGAACGCCTGGTCGATGGCCAGGAAGATCTCATCGCCCGGCACGATCGCGTAGGGGTTCGGCGCGATGTCGCGCGCCGGATCGGATGGCTGGTTGAACAGCAGGGCGCTCAGGAAGCGGATCGAGATCGCGGTGCAGGCCACGATGACGATCGCCACGTCGATCGGCCCGTGCAACCGCCCGGCCGGGTACACCAACACGATGGCTCCGACGAGCACGGCCCAGACGAGCCCGAGTCCCTCCATCAGCGGCCAGAGCCAGCCGATCTGCTGTGTCGCGGCGATGAAGGTCGGCGGCAGCCAGAGGAAGGCGACGGCGATCATGATGCGGCCGGGAACGGGAGAGTCGGCCGTGCGCCAGGCCATCCACGCGCAGGCGATGTAACAGAGCCCGACGGCCGTGTGCATGACCGTGTACGGCGCCGTCCACTCCGGTTGGAAGACGCGCGCCTCCGAGCCGATCACCTCGAACATGACCACGACGGCGGTCGCGAGGACGACGAGCGCGAGTCGCAGTCGCGGCACCGAGCGGCTCACGGCCCGAGCAGGCGCAGAACCGCCAGCACCCGCCTGTGCTCGCCGGGCGAATCGTCGATGCCGAGCTTGGCCATGATGCTGCCGATGTGCGTCTCCACCGTCTTCAGGCTGAGGAAGAGCGCCTGGGCGATGCCCCCGTTCGACTTGCCTTGGGCCATCAGCGTGAGCACCTCCCGCTCGCGCGGGGTCAGGGCGGTGAGCGCGTTGGAACTCGGCGTGCCGACCAGCAACGCGACGACCTCCGGATCGACGACAGAGCCGCCGCCGGCCACGGTGTGCACGGCGTGGACGAAGGATTCCGGGTCGGCGATGCGGTCCTTGAGCAGGTATCCGGTCCCACCGCCTGCACTCATAGCCCGAATGGCATATGACGGCGTCGCGTACATCGAGAGCATCAGCACCCCGACGTCGGATCCGGACGCCCGCAGCGCCTCGAGCACGAGCAGGCCCTCGTCGCTGTGCGTCGGCGGCATGCGGATGTCGAGGACGAGCGCGTCGAGCCGCCCGTCCTCGATCAGCTCATGCACACCATCAGCGCTGTCGAGTGAGGCGACGACGTCGAAGCCGTGCGAGAGCAGGACCGTTTCGATGCCGCTGCGCAACAGCAGGGAGTCGTCAGCGATCGCGACGCGCAACGGAGCGCGATTGCCGGCAGAAACCGATTCGCCCGTCACCGCTCACGCCCTCGCTCACGCGACAAACCTCCGCAGCATCTCACCGGAGAGCTCGTCTTTTGGAATGAACCCGTCGGCACCGCTCGACTCGACCCGAGTGCCGTAATCGCTCTGATCGCGGCTCGAAATGAGCACGATCACCGCGCTACCCTGCTCACGCAGAAGCGGTACTACATCGAATCCCACCGCATCGGGCAGCATTACGTCAAGCAAAATCAGATCCGGAGTGAGATCGAGGGCGAGCTGGACTCCGAGCTCCGCTGACGCGGTGTCTCCGACGACGTCGAAGGCAGCGAGCTCAAGCAGGCGGCGGGCCTGCTCACGAAAGCCAGGGTGGTCATCAACTATCAGTACCCGTGCATTCATGTTTTGATTCTCACCGCCGACGCATTCCCGCGGCTATCGGGGTGTGCCCTGAGCGTGCAGAGGGGGTGTGCGGATGCGGTCGCCAGGCGGAACGGAGAAGCTGGAATTCTGCAAGGAGGCCGCCATGAGCATCGATACCGTTCCGTCACGCCCGCGATCCGCTGCCAACAGGCTTCGGAGCGCGGAGCTCCAGAGTCACGAGCGCCGCCAGAACGGCCGCGCCGCGCTGCACGAATACGCGAGCACCATCGGGTTGGCCGCGCTCGTGCGCCGCGCGGGCACGCCACTGTTCGTGCTCGATCCGGCCAGAGTCGCCGGCGAGTTCGAGCGCTTCGCGGCGCTGCTGCCGTTCGTACGGCTGCGCTACGCGCTCGCGGCACTGCCGCATCCGGCCGTGATCCGCACCGTCGCCTCCTGTGGCGGCGGCTTCGACGCTGTGAGCACCGGCGAACTGGCCATGCTCGCACACGAACAGATTCCGGCATCCGACGCGGTCTTCTCGCACCCGATCAAGCGCGAAGACGACATCGTCGCCGCGGCCGCGGCCGGGGTGCGCCTCTTCGTCGCCGACAACCCGGCCGAGGTGCGCAAGTTCGCAGGCGTGAACCCCGAGCTGCGACTGCTCCTGCGACTGCGACGCCGTGCTGACGGCGCACAGTTCGGCATCGACACCGAGCACGCCCTCAACCTGGCACGATTCGCCGCGAGCATCGGAGTCCGGGTCGCCGGCTTCTCGGTCCACGTCGCCGCTTCCGAGCCGGACGCGCCGGCCGCGCTCTCCTCCATGCTGCACGAGGCGTTGCGCCTGATCGATGAGGGCAACGCCCGGTGGGGACTCGGCCTCGACACCATCGATCTGAGTGGTGGGATGCCGACGGAGCACGAGGGCGGCGAGGGGGTCGACGCCCTCGTGGATGTCGTGCGGGGCGTGCTCGCACCACGCGTTCCCCAGCTGCGCGTGCTCGCCGTGCTCGGGCGCTGCATCGCGGCGCCGGCCATGCTCCTGGCCACGAGCGTCGTCGGCCAGGCGACGAGGGACGGCGAGATCTGGCACTACCTGGACGACGGCATGCACGGCAGCTTCGCCGGCCTGCGTGGCTCAGGCGAGATGCCGAGCATGTTCAGCCTCGGCGAGGTCGAGCGAGCGGGCGCCGACGAACGTGAGCCGCTGTACCCGTGCACATTGGCCGGCGCCAGCACCGACGGAATCGATGTCATCGCCCGCGGGATCCCGTTGCCGCCGCTCGGCCTGAACGATGTCCTGCTCTGCCCGGACATGGGTGCGTACTCACTGGTCATGGCGTCGAACTTCGAGGCGGTGCACCGCACCCGCGTGCACGTGCTGCGTCCGTCACGCGCTCAGGGCAAGCGCACGGTCAGCGTCTGACGGGCACGCCCTGTCAGGGGCTGCCCCGATGTCACAATGTCGAGTATTTGTCATGATAGGCATCAGTGCTGCGGCCCGCGTGCTCCAAGTACCCGACAGACGAGTCGGCGGGCCGCTCATCAATCTGCGTTTGTGCGGGCGCATGGCTTCTGCGCCCGCACAACGTGTACCCCGCCGCGGTTGTTCACGCTCAGTCGAACGTCTCGATGAACTCCTCTTCCGGACCGAGCACGGCGCTCTCGCGCAGTTCGATCACCGCGCCGCGGTGTTCCAGCTCCAGCACCGTGATCGTGTTCTGGCCGGCGAGCAGCAGCGGCGCCGGCAGGTAGAGGGTCAGCTGCGGGCCGATCTCCCAGTATCGGCCGAGCAGGAAGCCGTTCACCCAGACGAAGCCCTTGCCGAAGCCCGGTAGCGCGATGAAGGCATCCCCCGCCTCCTCGATGTCCAGCGTCGCGACGGCGAAGCCGGGGGCTGCGGTGTCGACTGGGTCGGCGAGATCGGCGGCGGATGCCGGAGCCGCGGCGGATGCGAGCAGCGCGGCATCCCACTCCTCCAGCGGCAACGGCGTGCTGCTCCACCCCTGCACCAGGCGCCGTTCGATCTGTACGCCGCCGAGGATGCCCTTGCCCTGGCCAAGCAGCGGGCCGTAGTTGATGCGCCCTTGGTTCTCGACGAGGATCTCAAGCACGACGCGCTCCCCCGCACCGTCGACGGGGATTCCGCGCCCGCCGCTCTCGGTGTCGAGCACGCCGAGCAGCGCGCCGTCGATCCACAGCTGGGCGCGGTCATGCAGGCCGCGGATCGTGAGCAGGCTCCGACCGCTCGGCAGGATCGGTTCCGCCCGGTAGAACACGAGTCCGCTGTCGATCCCGAGCTCCTCAAAGCTCAGCGGATGCGGCGCGGAGCGGCCGCCCGCGGTGGCCGCGACGGATCGCACCGCCGCGAGGAGGTCGCTGCCGTGCTCGACGCGGAGCACGCGCGCACCCAGCACCGGGGTCGGTGCAGGCGGCGTCGGCAGCGGCTGTCCCGTGAACTCGCCGAGCACGCGCCGCAGCATCTGCCCCTTGGCGGTGATCGTGCCGCTCTCGCTGACGGGCGCGTCGGAGTCGTAGCTGGTGACGGTCGGCTGCAGCACGTCGCCGTCGTGATTCGCCCCGGCCCAGAGGCCGAAGTTGGTGCCGCCGTGCGCCATGTAGAAGCTGACCGAGCCGCCGTGGCCGAGGATGTCGCGCACGACGCTCTCGACGCCATCCGCCTCGCGGATGTGGTGCCGCTCGCCCCAGTGGTCGAACCAGCCGTTCCAGAACTCGGCGCAGAGGAAGGGCTCGCCGCTCCGACGCGAGCGCAGCAACGCGGCGGCCTGAGCTGCCCGAGAACCGAAGGTGGCCGTTGCGAGCACGTCCGGCAGCGTTCCGCCGTCGAGCATGAGCTCTGTCGGTCCGTCTGCCGTGTACAGCAGCTCGGTGATTCCGCGGTGCACGAGGGCGTCGCGCATCCAGCGCATGTAGCCGTGGTCGTCGCCGTAGCTGCCGAATTCATTCTCGACCTGCACGGCCACGATCGGCCCGCCGTTGCTCCGCTGCAGGCGCACGAGGCGCGGGATCAGCTCGTCGAACCACTCGGCGACCGCCGCCAGATAGCGCTCATCGCTCGAGCGCGGGTGCAGGCCGGGCTGACCGGTGAGCCAGGCGGGGAGCCCGCCGTTGCTCCACTCCGCACAGATGTACGGGCCCGGCCGCACGATCACATCGAGGCCGAGCTCGTCCGCGATTGCGATGAAACGCTCAACGTCGCGCCAGCCGGTGAAATCGGCCGGGCCGGCGCCCTGCTGGTGGAAGTTCCAGGCGATGTAGGTGTCGACGGTGTTCAGACCGAGTGCGGCCACGGCCTCCAGCCGCTGGCGCCACTGCTCGGGGTGCACCCGGAAGTAGTGCACAGAGCCGCTCAGCACGCGGTGCGGGAGGCCGTCACGCACGAACTGGCCGTCGCGGTAGCCGAGGGTGGCCGGGTGGGCAGCGTTGTCGGCGACGGATGCCGCGGCATCCGTCGTGGCAAGAAGACTCACTTGATTGCTCCAGCAGTGAGGCCGGCACGCCAGAAGCGCTGCAGGCAGAGGAAGGCGATGACGAGGGGGATGATCGAGAGGAACGCGCCGACGACGACGGTGCCGGCCGGCACGTTGCCGTTGGATGCCGCCCAGCCGACGAGACCGACGGTGACGGGCTGCAGGCTGGTGTCGTTGAGCACCATCGCGGGCAGCAGGTAGTTGTTCCAGACCTCGACGAACTGGAACAGGAAGATCGTGACGAGGGCGGGTGCCATGATGCGCATCGACACCGAGCGGAAGATCCGGAACTCCCCAGCGCCGTCGAGTCGACCGGCCTCGATGAGTTCGTCCGGCACCGATTGGGCGGCGAAGACGCGGGCAAGGTAGACCCCGAACGGGCTGACGACGCTTGGCAGCAGCACGGCGAGGGGGTTGTTCAGCAGACCGACCTGGTTGAACATCAGGAACAGCGGCAGCGTGAACATCACCTTGGGGATCAGCACGGCGGCGAGCACCGCACCGAAGATCAGGCCGCGACCCTTGAAGCTGTACTTCGCGATCGCGTAGCCGGCCATCGCAGAGAGCACGGTGCCGATGAGCGCGGCAGTTCCCGCGTAAAACACGCTGTTCAGCATCCAGCGGCCGAACACGCCGTTGTTGACGTCGAACACGGCGCTCACGTTCTCGAACAGTCCGAACCCGTCGAACCAGAGGCCGTTGCCGACGAACTGGCGTCCTGCCGGCTTGGTGCTGGCGACGAGCAGCCACCAGATCGGCATCAGGAAGTAGACGGCGGCGATGACGAGCACGGCCATCACGCCGAAGCGGCTCGCGAATCCGGCCATGGGGTTGGCCGCGCTGCCGTCGCGGGTTCTCTGGCGGCGCGGCGGCTTGGTGGCCGAGACCAGCGTCGCCGTTCCTAACGTGTTCTGGCGGAGTTCTTTCTGGCCGAGATCGTGCGGGCTGAGCGTTGCCATCAGGCGTCATCTCCCTGGCTGGTGATGCGGAAGAACGCCCAGGAGAGCACGCCGACGAGCACGGCGAGCACGACGGACTGCGCCGCGGCATACGGGTAGTTCTGGGCGGCGACGGATGCCTGTGCCGCCATGAGCGGGGTGAACGTCGAGGTGATCGCTCCGCCCGAGATCGACTTGAGCACGGTGGGCTCGTTGAACAGCTGCGCCGAGCCGATGATCGAGAAGACCGTGGTGAGGATGATCGCCGGACGCACCATCGGGATCTTGATGCTCCACGCCATCCGCACGGCGGATGCGCCATCGAGCTTGGCGGCCTCGAGGGTCTCGGCCGGGATCGTCTGCAGGGCGGAGTAGATGATCAGCATGTTGTAGCCGGTCCAGCACCAGGTGACGACGTTGGCGACCGACCACAGCGCCAGCCCATCGCTGAAGAAGGGGATCGAGAAACCGAAGGTGTTCTCGAGGAAGCCGTTGATCGGGCTGGTGACCGGCGAGTACAGGAACGACCACATCACGGCGGCGACGACGCCGGGAACCGCGAACGGCAGGAAGCTGCTGAGCCGGAAGAAGCCCTTGGCCCGCGCCGACTTGGAATCGATGAGCAGGGCCAGCAGCAGGGCGACCCCGAGCATGAGTGGAACCTGCACGACGCCGAAGAGCAGAACGCGGCCGAGGGATGCCGTGAACTCGGTGTCACCGAAGACCCTGGCGTAGTTCGCCAGTGGGTCGAAGTTCAGGGTGGGGGCGGTGAGGCCGAGTCCATCACGCTTCAGCGTGAAGAGGCTCTGCCCGATGGCGAACAGGATCGGCAGCACGTACATGCCGATGAAGAGCAGCAGGAACGGTGCCAGGAAGAGCATCGGTGTGCGCCAGCGGAGGGCGGCGGCGCTGGCCGACTTGCGGGTGCTCGGCATGGCCGGCGACGGCTGGGGCGACGATGACTGGGCGGCTGCTGGCCTGGCTGCAATGGCGGTCATGCTGCCTCCTTTCGCGGTGGGACGGGGTGGCGGTGGGGGGGGGGGCGCGCGGGCCCCCCC
>JBEVGZ010000046.1:0-3122 GCA_040511515.1 Microterricola sp. | reverse complement strand
CTATGTGGCTGTGGTGCTCGAGGGCGCGGACCTACCGTTGGTGCATTCGGCTTGGGCCACAGCTGCCATGTTTACCATCCTGAACGCAGCCCTCCTCGCCAGGCGGATCCAGGTCGAAGAGCGGGCGCTGGCCACTGTCGCTGGGAAGGCAGCGGCGTTGCGATGAGGCGGCGGGCCAGCGACGTCGTAGACGTGGTAGTGGTTGGCGGCGGCCCGGTGGGCCTCGCGGCTGCCCTGTACGCCATACGCGGCGGCTTGTCGGTGGTCGTGCTCGAGCCCCGACAGGGCGCGGTCGACAAGGCGTGCGGTGAAGGCCTCATGCCCGGCGGCGTACGTGCGCTGGCCGCCCTCGAGGTCAACCCCGTTGGCTGGGATCTGGTGGGCATCCGCTACGTGTCTGGTGGGCGGCAGGCAGAGGCTGACTTCAGCGCTGGGCCGGGCCGAGGCGTACGCCGCACCGAGCTCCACGCGGCGCTGCACTCGGCCGCAGCAGCCGCTGGCGTGAAAATCTTCGCCTTGGCGGCCTGCGAGGTGGTGCAGTCGTCACGGGAGGTGCGCGTCCGAAGCCGGGGACCCGGTCAGACGCATGGACCTGACCTCTATGGGCGCTACGTTTTGGCAGCTGATGGGCTGCATTCGCCAACGCGTCGCGCGCTCGGCCTGGAGGTGTGCATCCGCGGGCCACAGCGCTTCGGTCAGCGCCGGCACTACCGCGTACAGCCGTGGAGCAACTATGTGGAGGTGCACTGGGGCAGTCACGGTGAGGCGTACGTCACCCCGGTCGCGGCCGATCTCGTCGGGGTTGCGATCCTCAGCGCGCGACGCCTGCCGTTTGAGGAGCAGCTCAATGAGTTCCCGCAGCTCCGAGCACGGCTGGCTAATGCCTCCGCGGCCACACGAGTACGCGGAGCCGGCCCACTCCGGCAGCGAGTCACCCGCCGAGTCGCTGGCAGGGTCCTGCTGGTTGGCGATGCCGGGGGTTACATCGATGCGCTTACTGGCGAGGGGATATCGCTCGGGATGGCGCAGGCACGGGCGGCGGTGTCAGCGGTCGAAGCCGATCGGCCGTACGCCTACGAGCGCGCCTGGCGCCAGGCCAGCTGGCGGTATGCCGCGATGACGCATGCCCTTGTGCGGGCAACACGCCCAGCGTGGGCCCGGCAGGCCATCGTTCCTGCCGCCGCAGCACTGCCTACCGTCTTCCGCGCGGCCGTGAGAGAACTCGGGCGATCGAACTGAGCCGTGGGCAGTGTTAGAAGCTGGCGTGTGGACAGCTCTCGGTGTGGCGGGCTTGGGCGGCTCTTCTGTGCGCTCAGGTAGGAGTTGTCAGCCGCTGGCGCTTCAGCACACATCACCGATCAGCGGCGCCGCGGCGGACCAGCCCAGTTTCATAGGCGAATACGACAGCTTGTACCCGGTCGCGTAGGCCAAGCTTTGTAAGGATGTGAGTGACGTGGGTCTTCACCGTCCCCGGTCCGATGAACAACACCTTTCCGATTTCCTCGTTGGAGCGGCCGTGCGCCAACTCGAGGAGCACCTCCTGCTCTCGAGAGGTGAGTCAGTCCAAGTGCGACGCCGACCGCATACCGGCTGGCGGCTCGGACAGGTATCGCTCGATCAGCCAGCGCGTTGTCTCCGATCCGAGCAATGCATCACCGGCGGCGACCACGTGCACCGCCTCGCATAGCCGTGCGGGCGGTTCCGTCTTGAGCATGAATCCGGCGGCGCCGGCGCGCAGGGCGGCGTAGACGTACTCGTCCAATCCGTATGTGGTCAGCATGAGCACCTTGGCCCGCGTACCGGCCGACATCAGCCGCTCGGTCGCCTGTATCCCGTCGAGCACTGGCATGCGAATGTCCATCATCACGACGTCGGGGTCTAGCGCTTGGGCCAGTGTCACTGCCTCTCGTCCGTCGTTTGCCTCGCCTACCACCTCGATCGCCTCGTCGGTCTCAAGAATTGTTCGCAAGCCGGCGCGCACAACCGCCTGATCGTCGGCGAGCAGTACCCGCGTCATGGCGTCGTGGGGAAAGACGCGCGGAGGCGCCAGCCGCCTGCTGGCTGGCCACCCGCCTCAAGACGGCCGCCGAAGACTGCCACTCCTTCTCGGAGCCCGGGCAGCCCGTGCCGGCCGCCGCTTCCACGTTGTGCTTCGCGGCCATCATCGACGATTTCAATCTCGAGATTGCTGGGCAGATAGCGAAGCACGATGTCGGCGAGGGTGGGCTGAGGATCAGCCGAGGTTGCCGGGTCCTCACGGATGAGTCCGACGAGGGTGCTGAGTTCACCGAGCACCTCCTGGCCTGTCTGCCGGATTAGCGCAAGAGCCTCCCGGGCTCTATCGGGGTCGCGGTCGAGCACTTGATCGGCGACGCCGGCCTGCAGAACGACTAGCCCGAGGCCGTGGCTGATGATGTCGTCCAACTCCCGCGCAATTCGGCGGCGCTCCTCCTCAGCGGCGTTGGCAGCAGCGACCGCGTGTTCGGTCTCCAAGGTTGCGGTGCGGCGACCGAGAGCGCGCACGGTAAGCCCGGCGACAAATGGAAGAGCGAGCGCTAGGACGCTGAGCGCGGCGTCAAACAGCGCCTCGGCTGGGCCCTGCCTCACTCCGGTTGAGACGGCGAAGATCAAGCCAACCGCGATGGCCTACGCCAGGTTGTCACCATAGGCGGCCACGCTGTAGGTGACAATAAAGCCGATGATGATAGATGTGCCTGTCTCGGAGTGACCGAGACCAACTGCGATGACCGCCAGCGCTCCCATGGTCCCTGCATAGGCTAGCAACGGCCGGCGCCGGCGCCACGCCAAGCAGAGCGCTGAGAACGCAAACCAGCGCGGCGGAGGCGACCTACGGCTGCGGCCATGTACCGCTACGGAGAGCGTCAATCGTACCGACCACGGCCAGTGTGACGGCAAGCACAACATCGAAAGCGCTTGCCCAGCATCAAGAGATGAGTACCGCAGCAGGACTCTCCGTCGGGCAAGGACCTTTGAGGCGAATTGTGATGGCTCTGATATGCACGGCGCTCGAGCCACTAATCGACTGGATCGACTCGCGGCCGATATGCCTCGGCGTCATCAACGGACCCAAGATCAAAAAGATACGGATGCCAATCTGTGGT
>JBEVGZ010000045.1:0-2649 GCA_040511515.1 Microterricola sp. | reverse complement strand
CGACGGCGTGATCGAGGCGGTCGAACTGCCGAGCGTTCCATTCGGGGTGGCCGTGCAGTGGCATCCGGAGGAGAACGCGGAGGACCGACGGCTCTTCGCCGGCCTCGTGGTGGCCGCGGGGAAGTACGCGAGCCAGAAGCAGCCGCAGTGCCACGACGAGCACCAGCGCCAGAAGGAGCAACAGTGAGCTACACGATCATCAACCCGGCCGACGAGAGCGTCGTGTCGAGCGTCGAGCACCTCGACATCGAGGCAACGGATGCCGCGATCGCCCGCGCGGCGCTCGCCCAGCGGGCCTGGGCGCCCGTCGCACCCGCAGACAAGGCCCGCGCGCTCCGCCGCTTCGCGGCCGCCGTCGACGCCGACATCGAGAATCTCGCGCAGACCGAGATGCGCAACTCCGGCCACCCCATCGCGCAGGCGCGCTGGGAGGCCGGCCACGTGCGCGACGTGCTCGACTACTACTCCGCGTCGCCCGAGCGACTCTTCGGCAAGCAGATCCCCGTCGCCGGCGGTCTGGACGTCACCTTCAACGAGCCGCTCGGCGTCGTCGGTGTGATCACGCCGTGGAACTTCCCGATGACGATCGCCGCGTGGGGCTTCGCCCCGGCACTGGCCGCCGGCAACGCCGTCGTGCTGAAGCCGGCGGAGTGGACGCCGCTGACGAGCATCCGGCTGGCCGAGCTCGCCCTCGAATCCGGCCTGCCCGAAGGACTGTTCCAGGTGCTGCCCGGCCGCGGATCCGTCGTCGGCGAACGCTTCGTGACGAACGAGACGGTGCGCAAGATCGTCTTCACCGGCTCGACCGCGGTCGGCAAGCGGATCATGGCCGGCTGCGCAGAGCAGGTCAAGCGCGTCACCCTCGAACTCGGCGGCAAGAGCGCCAACATCGTCTTCGCCGACTCCGATCTCGAGAAGGCCGCTGCGACCGCGCCGTACGGCGTGTTCGAGAACGCCGGCCAGGACTGCTGCGCGCGCAGCCGCATCCTCGTGCAGCGAAGCGTGTACGACCGTTTCATGGAGCTGTTGGAGCCCGCCGTGCAGGGCGTCGTCGTCGGCGATCCCGCGCTGGAGAGCACCGAGATGGGGCCGCTGGTCTCCAAGGCCCACCTCGATTCGGTGAGTTCCTTCGTCCCGGATGACGCACCGATCGCCTTCCGCGGCAGTGCGCCGGATGGCGCGGGGTACTGGTTCGCGCCGACCGTCCTCACGCCGGAGCGCGGAGACCGCAGCGCCCGCGAGGAGATCTTCGGTCCAGTCGTCACGGTCCTCCCGTTCGACGACGAGGCCGACGCGCTCCAGCTGGCCAACGACAGCGACTACGGCCTCTCCGGCTCCATCTGGACCCGCGACGTCGGCCGCGCCATCCGTGTCGCGCGCGGTGTCGAATCGGGCAACCTGTCCGTCAACTCGCACTCCTCCGTGCGCTACAGCACCCCGTTCGGCGGATTCAAGCAGTCGGGGCTCGGCCGCGAGCTCGGCCCCGACGCCCCCCTGGCATTCACCGACACCAAGAACGTCTTCCTCGCTGTCGACTGACAGCACGAGCCAACGACCGAACGAGCCGAGCATGAGAGAGAGCACCATGAACGCAGCAACCCCACCCGCAATCGCCCCCATCGACCTGACTCAGCGCCTCGCAGGCAAGGTCGCCGTCATCACCGGCGGCGCCAGCGGCATCGGCCTTGCCACGGCCAAGCGCTTCGCAGCCGAGGGCGCCCGCGTCGTGATCGGCGACATGGACGAGACGACGGGTGCTGCGGCGGCCGAGCTCGTCGGCGGCCTGTTCGTCAAGGTCAACGTCACCGATGAGGATCAGGTCAACAACCTCTTCGACACGGCGGCAGCCACCTACGGTTCCGTCGACATCGCCTTCAACAACGCCGGCATCTCGCCGCCAGACGATGACTCCATCGAGACGACGGAGCTGCCGGCGTGGGAGAAGGTGCAGGACGTCAATCTCAAGTCGGTCTACCTCTGCTCCAGGGCGGCACTGCGCCACATGGTCAAGCAGGGCAATGGCTCCATCATCAACACGGCATCGTTCGTGGCCGTGATGGGCTCCGCGACCTCGCAGATCTCGTACACGGCGTCGAAGGGCGGTGTGCTCGCGATGAGCCGGGAGCTCGGCGTGCAGTTCGCCCGCCAGGGCATCAGGGTCAGTGCCCTCTGCCCCGGCCCCGTCAACACCCCGCTGCTGCAGGAGCTCTTCGCCAAGGATCAGGAGCGGGCCCAGCGCCGGCTCGTGCACATCCCCGTCGGTCGCTTCGCCGAGCCGGAGGAACTCGCGGCAGCCGTCGCATTCCTCGCCAGCGACGACTCGTCGTTCATCACCGGATCGACGTTTCTCGTCGACGGCGGCATCAGCTCTGCCTACGTCACACCGGTCTGAGCAGCAGCACCGCCCACTGCCAACCGAGCCTAAGCTGGAATGATGGTTGATTCACCGGACGCAGCACAGCACGGCCTCCTGAGCGCCGAGCTGCTGCTGCGACCGGGAAAGACGGTGAACGCCTTCGAGGAGACGGTGCAGCGCCTGCTGCAGACGATCCGGCTCGGGCTGATCGCACCGGGCGAGAAGCTGCCGGCCGAGCGCGAACTCGCCGCGATGCTCTCGGTGAGCCGCGACACCCTGCGCGAGGCGATCGC
>JBEVGZ010000044.1:0-3233 GCA_040511515.1 Microterricola sp. | reverse complement strand
AGGCCCACATCGACATCGCCAAGCGCCACGGCCTGGCCATGCAGATCCACGACCGCGATGCGCACGCGGCCGTCATCGAGACACTCCTGCGCGTCGGAGCGCCGGAGCGCACCGTGTTCCACTGCTTCTCGGGGGACGCCGAGATGGCGCAGCTCTGCGCAGACAACGGCTGGTATCTCTCCTTCGCGGGAACGGTCACCTTCAAGAACGCGCAGAATCTGCGCGACGCACTCCAGGTGATTCCCCGCTCGCAGATCCTGATCGAGACGGATGCCCCCTTCCTCACGCCGACCCCGTTCCGGGGCCGTCCGAACGCGCCGTACCTGCTGCCGCTGACGCTGCGCGCGATCGCCGCCGAGCTCGGCACGGACGCATCGGTGCTCGCCGCGCAGATCAACTCGAACACCGAACTCGTCTACGGCCGCTGGGACGCCGAGCCCGTGGCATCCGCCGCGCAGGCCGCCACCGGCAGCCGGGCCGACGCCCTCTCTGCCAATACCGCCTTTCCCGCCAGCACCGAGGCCATCGGAGGCATCGCATGACCGCACACCGTCACGAAGAAGAGATCCCGGAGACCGTGCCAGGCCACGGCCGCCTGCTCGGTCCGGCCGAGATCCGCGACCTCGCCGAGTTGCTCGACGTCACACCGACCAAGAAGCTCGGGCAGAACTTCGTCATCGATGCCAACACGGTGCGCCGCATCGTCAAGACCGCCGGCGTCAAGCCGGGCGAGCACGTCGTCGAGATCGGGCCTGGACTCGGCTCGCTGACCCTGGGACTGCTCGAGATCGGCGCGTCCGTCACGGCGGTCGAGATCGACAAGCGTCTCGCCGAACAGCTGCCGAAGACGGTCGAGCTGATGCAGCCGGGCGTGCCGCTCACCGTCATCACGCAGGACGCGATGCGCGTCACCGAACTGCCGGGCGACCCGGCGCGGCTCGTCGCCAATCTGCCGTACAACATCTCCGTGCCCGTGCTCCTGCACTTCCTCGAGCACTTCCCGTCGATCCGCTCCGGCATCGTCATGGTGCAGGCCGAGGTCGGCCAGCGCCTCGCTGCGACGCCCGGTTCCAAGGTCTACGGCAGCCCGAGCGTGAAGGCCGAATGGTACGGCTCGTGGCGCACGGCTGGGCAGGTGTCGCGTCAGGTGTTCTGGCCGGTGCCGAACGTCGACTCGATCCTCGTCGGATTCGACCGGCGGGATGCCGCGAGCTCCGGCGACGCGGCCATCGACGAGACCGGCGCCATCGGCACGGAGGCCGAGCGTGTCGCAACCTTCGCGCTCGTCGACGCGGCATTCCAGCAGCGCCGCAAGATGCTGCGGCAGTCGCTGGCTCCCGTGCTCGGCGACACCGCGGCCGCCAGCGCCGTGCTGGAGGCGGCCGGGGTCAGCCCGACCGAGCGCGGCGAGCAGCTGACCGTGCACGACTTCCTGCGGATCGCACGCGCGCGCGTTGCGTAGCAGCGCGGAAGGCGGCGACCTCACGAGCAGTGACCGATGCTCGCGCGTCGTGCCGGACCCGCCGCGCCCGCGCCACTGGCGTGTCCGCGTGCGCAGCCACTAGCGTGGCGGACATGGCTGAAGAAATCGTCACGGGGCGCCAGGATGGCGTGAGCGACGACGCGCTCCTCGCCGCGACGGGCAAGACGTGGGCCGAGTGGTTCGCGATCCTCGATGCAGAGGGCGCGCAGGGCTGGAAGCATTCCGTCACCGCCCGCTGGCTCGACGCCAACTTCCCGATCGGTGGCTGGTGGGCGCAGGGCGTCACCGTCGGCTACGAGCAGGCCCGCGGCATCCGCAACCCGGGCCAGCGCCAAGACGGCAGCTACGAGGTCAGCGCATCCAAGACGCTGCCGCTGGAGCAGCAGGAGACCCTGGACGCCGTGATCGCCGCCGTCGCGGAGGAGCTCGGCGCGCCGGCATCCGAGAGCCGAGCGGTCCGGCACATCACCGCGCGCTGGCCCATGTCCGGGCGCGAGGGGCAGACGGGCTCGATCCTGGCGACGGCCGCTCCGTCCAAGGCGGGGAAGACCTCCGTGTCGCTCGCCTGGAGCAGGCTCGAGCGGCCGGAGGATGTCGCCCCGGCGAAGCTTCGCCTGCAGGGCTGGCTGCAGGCCGCAGCCGAGGTGGGATAGCGTGAGGATATGACTCTCGCTGCTACCTCCCCGGTCGTGCATGCGAGAGCGCCGGGCAAGATCAACGTCTTCCTGGCGGTCGGTGCACTGCAAGACGACGGTTACCACGACCTCGCGACGGCCTATCAGGCGGTCTCCCTCTACGAAGACGTGCGGGCCTACCCGGCCGATGACTTCTCGGTGAGCTTCAGCGGCAGCGTCGACACCTCCGGCCTCGAGGTCGATGGCAGCAACCTCGCCATCCGGGCCGCCAAGCTGCTCGCCCGCAAAACGGGGTTCCGCGGCGGTGTGCGCCTCGAGATCGAGAAAAACGTGCCGATCGCCGGCGGCATGGGCGGTGGCTCGGCGGATGCCGCGGCCAGCCTGATCGCCTGCGATGCGCTCTGGGGCACCGAGCTCGGCAAAGACGACATGCACGCGCTGGCGGCCAAACTCGGTGCGGATGTGCCGTTCGCCCTCGCCGGCGGCACCGCCATTGGAACGGGCCGCGGCGACCAACTGAGCCCCGCGCTGGCCCAGGGCAACTTCCACTGGGTGCTCGCCATCGCCGAATTCGGCATGTCGACCCCGGCCGTCTACTCCGAGCTGGACCGCCACCGCGCGCGCCACCTCTCCGACATCGCCCCGGCTCCGGCATCCCCGCAGGTTGACGCCCGCGTGCTGCACGCGCTCCGCGCCGGCGACTCGGCGCTGCTCGCCGAGGCACTGCACAACGACCTCCAGGCGGCGGCGCTGCAGCTGGCGCCCGGCCTCGGCCAGATCCTCGAGCTCGGAGAGGCCAACGGCGCACTCGCCGGCATCGTCTCCGGTTCCGGGCCGACCCTGGCGTTCCTCGCGCCGGACGCCGACACCGCCCTCGAGCTCCAGGTGGCGCTCTCGGCCTCACGCCTGACCGCCGTCCGTGCTCACGGACCGGTCCACGGCGCCCGCGTCCTCCACTCCTAGCCGGCCGCGACTCCCGCCGGTCCCTGATCGCCGCGCGAGAGTGCAGTTCTCGGGCAACAGACCGCCTCCGCTGCCCGAGAACTGCACTCTCGGCCGCCAGTTCGGCGGCCACAACGCGGCCGGGGCCGGCGCACCGGCGGTGCCGAGAGAGT
>JBEVGZ010000043.1:0-3227 GCA_040511515.1 Microterricola sp. | reverse complement strand
ACGCGTCGGATCACACCCGCGCTGGAGGCGGCGCTGATCGCGCGCTTCGTGGCGCCGGCAGCCAGGAGTTGGCGGGTCGAAGCGATGTGGCCGAGGCGGCACAGCAATAGAGGCATGCTCTGAGCATCTGCCCGGCGGAGTCAGGGCCGAGCACAACCCGTGCCGCTGTGGACAACCCGGCAGCCGAAACCGACTGTGCGCAATAGAGCGATCCGCGATCCGCGTCCCACTGCTCGGAGATTTTGGCCCGGGGGCGGGGCCGGGCGCGGAATCGGGCCGTTCTGGCAGAAATCTCCGCAGCGCGGGACGGTTGCTCGGCGCCACGAGCCGGCCGTCGGCGCGGAAATTGCGCAAGAACACTTGCGCAAGAGTTCTTGTGGAACTATCGTTGCTGTATGGACGACGACTCGAAACAGCCAGCGGGCACAGCGGAATCCGGTCCCGGCCTCGACGCCGCGGCGCCGAGGCCGGCCGAGGGGTTGCGAGACCCGAAGTCGCTGCGCGCGCTCGCGCACCCGTTGCGACTCCAGCTGCTCGGCATCCTGCGCACCGACGGAGCCCACTCTGTCGGCCAGCTCGCAGACCTCGTCGATGAGGCGCCTGGGACGGTGAGCTACCACCTCGGAACGCTGGCGAAGTTCGGCTTCGTGGTGGAGGCACCCGAGCGGGCACGCGACGGGCGGGAACGATGGTGGCGTGCCGCGCACAGCCACACCGAGTTCGACCCCGCGGAGCTGCTCGCCGACCCTGAGCAACATGGAGCGGCCCGCGCACTGCAGCAGGTGATCCTGCAGTCCTATATGGGCGAGCTGCTTGATGCCCTCGAAGCCGAGGCGACCATCGGCCGGGAGTGGGTCGCCGCATCGACCCACTCCGACTCCTTCGCTTACCTCACGGCCGCGCAGTTGGCCGAGATGACCGCGGATCTCGCCGCTGTCGCGCGCAAGTGGGAGGCCGCCAGTGACCGTACGCAGACCGGTGCGAAGCCCGTTCGGTGGATTCTCCATGCATTCGCGCGCGCCTGAGCGCGGCCGCGGTCGGCTGCCGCTGCTCGGCCTGCTGGCCGCCGCCTTCGTCTCGCGTGCCGGCAACGCCATCACGACGATCGCGGTTCCGCTCTACGTGTTCTCCGACACCGGCTCCGCGCTGGCGACCGGGGTCGCCGGCGTCTTCGCCACCGTGCCCGTCGTCATCGGCGGCGCGCTCGGCGGTGCGCTGATCGACCGGGTCGGCTACCGCGTCTCCAGCATCACCGCCGACCTGGCGAGCGGGGTGACGGTGCTGGCGCTCCCGATCCTGGCGGCGACGGGCACCCTGCACTTCGGCGTGCTTCTGCTCCTCGTCTTCCTCAGCGGGCTCCTCGACACCCCTGGCGACACCGCCAAGACGGTGATGCTGCCCGAGCTCGCCACGCGGGCAGGCACACCGCTGGCGCGCGCGGCCGGAGCTCAATCGGCCGTGCAGCGCAGCGCGTCGATGGTGGGTGCTGCGGTCGCCGGCGTCCTGATCGGCGTGCTCGGTGCGCCAGGCGCGCTCTACGTGAACGCCGCGACCTTCGCCGTCTCTGCACTGCTGATCGCCGTCTTCATTCCGCGGATGCCGCGACCCGCGGCATCCGGTTCCGAGCAGCCGGCCGAGAGCGCCGGGTACTGGCGCGGTTTCGCCGATGGCCTCCGCTGGCTGTGGTCGAACCCGCTGCTGCGGGGGATCGTGCTGCTCGTCATGGTGACCAACGCCATCGACACGGCAGGGCTCACCGTGCTGTTTCCGGTCTATGCCACCGAGCGCCTCGGTTCGGCAACGGCGCTCGGCTTCATGGTGGCCTGCTTCGCCGGCGGCGCGCTGCTCGGCGCCGTGCTGTTCGCGGCGGTCGGCCACCGGGCATCCGGCCGGGGTCTGTTCGTGCTCTTCTTCGTGCTCGCGGGCGTTCCTCCCTACCTGGCGATGGCATTCGACGTGCCGCTGCCCGTGCTGTTGGGTGTCCTGGTGTTCTCCGGGCTGGCCGCGGGCGGGATCAATCCGATGATGTCGACCGCGCTGTTCGGCCTCATCCCGGAGCCGATGCGGGCCCGCGTCTTTGGGGCGATGAGCGCCGGCGTCTCGGCGGCGATGCCGATCGGCGCCTTCCTCGGCGGTGCGTCGATCGCGGTGTTCGGGCTGGGGCCGACACTGCTCGGAGCGGCCGGCGTGTACGCGGTGGTGACGCTGACGCCGCTGTTCGGGCGGAGCTGGCGCGGACTCGGTGACGCCGGCCGGTCGGCATCCGGTGCAGGCGACGGAGAGGGCGATCTCGGGGCGGTGCTCGGTACCGAGCCCGGTGTCAGTGTAGGCAAGTAGCATTGCAGAGTGGTCACCGCTCTCTATCGCCGATACCGGCCAGAAAACTTTGCCGAGATGATCGGTCAGTCGCAGGTGACCGATCCGTTGATGACGGCCCTGCGCACCAACCGTGTCAATCACGCCTACCTCTTCAGCGGTCCGCGCGGCTGCGGCAAGACGACGTCTGCCCGCATCCTGGCCCGCTGCCTGAACTGTGCAGAGGGCCCGACCGACACCCCGTGCGGCGTGTGCCCGAGCTGCGTCGAACTCGCCCGTGACGGCGGCGGATCACTCGATGTCGTCGAGATCGATGCCGCCAGCCACGGTGGCGTCGATGACGCCCGCGATCTGCGTGAGCGCGCGATCTTCGCGCCGGCCCGCGACCGCTACAAGATCTTCATCATGGATGAGGCGCACATGGTGACCTCGAGCGGCTTCAACGCGCTGCTCAAGATCGTCGAAGAGCCGCCGGAGCACGTCAAGTTCATCTTCGCGACGACCGAGCCGGAAAAGGTCATCGGCACGATCCGCTCTCGCACCCACCACTACCCGTTCCGGTTGGTGCCCCCGGGACCGATGCTCGAATACGTGCAGACGCTCTGCGAGGCCGAAGGTGTGACGGTCGCCCCCGGCGTGCTTCCGCTCGTCGTGCGTGCCGGCGGTGGTTCACCGCGCGACACGCTCTCGCTGCTCGACCAGCTGATGGCCGGCTCCGAGGCGGCATCCGTCGACTACGAGCGCGCCGTCGCGCTGCTCGGCTACACCCACGGTGCTCTGCTCGACGAGGTCATCGACGCCATCGGCGCCCGCAACGCCGGGGGAGCGTTCGAGGCCGTCGACCGCGTCATCCAGACCGGGCAGGACCCCCGCCGCTTCGTCGAGGACCTGCTCGAACGCCTGCGCGACCT
>JBEVGZ010000042.1:0-4243 GCA_040511515.1 Microterricola sp. | reverse complement strand
CGCGCCGCAACCCGGTGTGGCGGCAGTACGCTGGATTCACGCAGACAGAAGGGTGCCCAGGGTGACTCAGCAGTACACGGTGCGTCGCGCACGCACGAGCGACGTCCCCGACATCCAGCGCCTGATCGAGCCGCTCGTGCAGGAGCGCATCCTGCTCGGCAAGGATCTCGTCGTCTTCTACGAGGCGGTGCAGGAGTTCCGGGTCGCGGAGAGCGAGAGCGGTGAGATCATCGGCTGCGGCGCGCTGCACGTGATGTGGCAGGACCTCGCCGAGGTACGCACCCTCGCCGTGTCGCGCGCCTGGCGCGGAACCGGTGTCGGCCACGCCCTGCTCGACCGCCTGCTCGACGATGCCCGCGAGCTCGGCCTGTCGCGCGTCTTCTGCCTCACCTTCGAGGTGCCGTTCTTCGTGCGCCACGGCTTCGCCGACATGGGCACGGAGACCGTGGCCCCCGAGGTGTACGCGGAGCTCGTGCGCTCGCCCGACGAGGGCGTCGCCGAGTTCCTCGACCTGGCCAGGGTCAAGCCGAACACCCTCGGCAACACCCGCATGCTCAAGCGACTCTGACGCGCCCGGCCCACCCTGCGAAAGCGCTGAATCACCGGGTAAATGCCGGGCAAAGCGCATGCGGCGCTCTAGCCTGATGGCATGTCGACGATCAAGAATCCCGTCGGCCCCCAGCCCAGCAAGGTCTACTGGCGCCGGAGGCTCGTAGTCCTGCTCGGTCTGCTCGCCGTCATCGTTGTCGTCGTGCTGATCATCGTGCGACCCGGTGGCAACGCCGAGGCGCAGAAGCCCGATTCCACCGGCTCCTCCAGCCAGACGCCGGATGCCGGCAGCAGCACACCCCCGACGACGCCCGCCTCCGCCGATGCGGCCTGCGCGCCAGAGGTGGTCACGGTCGAGGCCGTCACCGACGCCGGCGACTACGCAGCCGAGCAGCAGCCGGAACTCTCGCTCGTCGTGACGAACACCGGAGCGACGGCGTGCACCCTCAACGTCGGAACGGCCGCCCAGGTCTTCACCGTGAAGAGCGGCGAGGACGTCTACTGGACCTCGACCGACTGCCAGACCGAGTCCAGCGATGTGCCGTTCCAGCTGCAGCCGGGCGAGCCCGTGAAGTCGTCCGCGCCGATCGTCTGGGACCGCACCCGTTCCGCGCCGGACACCTGTGACTCCGCCGAACGCGACTCGGCTCCGGCCGGGGGCGCCTCGTACCACCTGTCGGTGAGCGTCGACGGTGTGGAATCGGCCACCTCGAAGCAGTTCATCCTCAACTAGCCGGTTCTGCAGGGGCGCACGCCGCGAGCGAACGGCCAGGGGTCGGGTGTGCGGCTTGGCTAGGCTGGAGTCATGGCATCCGGAGCTCAGAAGAAGACGAAGCGCGTGGGCGGGCACCCGGCGAGCAAGGCGGCGAAGGCCGCGAAGAAGGGCCCGGGCGCCGAGGAGTTCCGCTCGCAGGCCCTCGCCGAGGCTCTCGAACGCCAGGACATGGCCGCCGTCGCGCTCGCGCTGCGCAACGGCAACACGGTTGTGCCGCTGATGAAGGCAGGCGACCGGGATCGGCCGCTCGAGTCGGGTGAGGTCTGGACCTACCGCGACCCGAACACGGGCGAGATTGCGCTGCTGCTCTTCAGTGACGCGCGCAACAAGCCGGAGAACCTGCCGCCCGCCGTCGGCCTGCAGGGCCCGGAGTGGCTGAAGACATTTCTGCGTCGCTACAGCGAGCAGATCACGACCGTGTTCCTCGACATCGCCGGTCCGCACCCGATGCAGGCCCCGCCGGGCGAACTGCTGGCCGCGCTGGAGCTCTAGGAGCCCGCCGCTCCGGATCAGAACGCGCCGTCGAGCTCCCGTTCACGGGTCTCGGCCCGTTGCTGGCGTTGCTCTGCCGGGGTGCCGGGCCCGGCGAGCCGGAGCCGTTCGAGCGCGGCCGTCACGCTGCCGAGCTCGGCATCCAGGATCTTGTTGAAGCCGAGCCGCCTGGCCTCGGCCCCGCGCAGCTTGCCGGCCGTGACCGGGCGCACCTCGCCGGCCAGGCTGATCTCGCCGTAGGCGGCCATGTCGTGCGGGACCGGACGGTCGTGCATCGCGGAGGCGATCGCGACGGCGATGGCGAGATCGGCGGCCGGTTCGCTCAGCCGCACACCGCCGACGGTGGAGATGTAGACATCGAGCTGGCCGACGCCGGAGAGCTTGGCCCGACGTTCGAGCACGGCGAGGATCATCGCCACGCGCGAGGGGTCGACGCCGTTGACCACGCGCCGGGGCTGCGGTCCGGTGGACTTGACGAGCAGGGCCTGCACCTCGACGGGCAGCGCGCGCCGGCCCTCGAGGGCGACGGTCACGCACGTGCCGCTGACGCCGGTCGCGCCACGGCTGAGAAAGAGCCCGCTGGGGTCGGGTACCTCGGCGATGCCGTCGCCCGTCATCTCGAAGCAGCCGACCTCGTCGGTCGGGCCGAAGCGGTTCTTCAGCGCCCGCACGAAACGCAGCGCGGTCTGCCGGTCGCCCTCGAACTGGCAGACGACATCGACGAGGTGCTCGAGCAGGCGCGGCCCGGCGATCGAGCCGTCCTTGGTCACGTGGCCGACGAGCAGAACGGGGAGGTGGCGGTCCTTCGCGACACGGATGAGCGTCGACGCGACCTCGCGCACCTGGCTGGGTTGGCCGGCCAGCCCATCGGAGAGCGAGCTGGCGACGGTCTGCACCGAGTCGACGATGAGCAGCTGGGGTTCGACGGCGTCGATCTGGCCGAGGATCGTCGCGAGGTCGGTTTCGGCGGCCAGGTAGAGCGTTGGCACGAGCGCGTTGGTGCGTTCGGCGCGCAGCCGCACCTGTTGCACCGATTCCTCGGCGCTGACGTAGAGCACCTTCTGGCCGGTCGCCGCCGCGCGGGCCGCCACCTCCAGCAGCAGCGTTGACTTGCCGACGCCGGGCTCGCCGCTGAGCAGGATCGCCGCACCGGGCACGATGCCGCCACCCAGCACGCGATCGAACTCGGCGATGCCGCTCGGCCAGTGCTGCACGGCCTCGGTCGTGACGGCCGTGATGGGCCTCGCGGAGCGGGCGTCGGAGATCTGTACCGGACGCAGTGCGCGCGCCGGGCCGGCCTGATCGGCGAGGTCCTGCACGGAGCCCCACTGTTGGCACTCACCGCACCGCCCGACCCAACGAATGCTGGTCCATCCGCACTCGACGCAGCGGAAGGAACTCACGGATTTGGCCATGATCCGAGGGTAGCTTGCCACGCCGACAGGCCCGCCTGACAGGGCCGTCTGGCGGGCCGGTCAGAGCGGATGCCGCATGGCGCGACGCGCGCGGCATCCGCACTTCACGCTCTCGATTCGCGCTCGGCGCATCTCGCAACTAAACTAATCCGCGGTACCGTGTCCGAGCGGCCGAAGGTGCAACTCTCGAAAAGTTGTGTGGGTGAAAGTCCACCGTGGGTTCAAATCCCACCGGTACCGCCATAGAAAACCCCTGGTAAAACAGGGGTTTTCTGCATTCTACGATCCTTAGTGGTGCATCTGTGGTGCACATTCCCGTCGACCACGGTGGCCGGGACGCTGCGGTGGTCCTGCGCCGCCCGAATCTCTGGGAGTCCGTGGCGCGGCCCCCACCGTGTGAATCCAGCTCGGCTATCCTCGTCGGATGACCTTCGATGCGCACCACGCGGGCACCGACGTTAACGGGATCTGCCGCGAGACCCTCAAGTGGGGCCAGTTCAGCGATGCGGCACCATCGCTCGCCGTCACGACTGGGGATGAAGCCGCGTGAGCGTGCACCTCATCGGCGGCGGCGCGACCACGAGTGCGGATGCCCCGCTCTACGCGCCGTTCGTCGCAGAAGCGACGCTGCGAGCGGGCCACGCGGGCCGCGCGCGGCCGCGCGTCGCCGTGATCTCACTGCACCCAGAAGCCGAGGAGAAGGCGGCGGCGCTCGGCGAGCTCCTGACCGAGGCCGGTACGGGCCCCGCGATCGAGCTGCGCCTGACCGCGGGGCGGCCAGGCGAGCCGATCGGGCTCGACGCGATCGCCGACGTCGACGGCATCGCGGTAGGGGGCGGCTTCGTCGAGGAGGTGCGCGCCGGGCTCGAGCCGGTGTTCGGCGAACTGCGCCGGCTGGTCGCCGCCGGCGTGCCCTACCTCGGCGTCTCGGCCGGCGCGATGTTTGCGGCGGAGGGCTCGCTCGGAAGCGGCTCGCGCATCGGCGGCGTGGTCGTCTCACCTGAGGTCCCCG
>JBEVGZ010000041.1:0-4321 GCA_040511515.1 Microterricola sp. | reverse complement strand
CCGGATTGAAGACGCGGAAGTAGGGCGCGGCATCCGCCCCGGAGCCGGCGACCCACTGCCAGTTGAACGGGTTGCTCGCCGCGTCGGCATCGACGAGGGTCTGCCAGAACCACTCCTCGCCGTGGCGCCAGTCGATCAGCAGGTTCTTGCACAGGTACGAGGCCACGACCATGCGCACGCGGTTGTGCATGGTGCCGGTCGTCCACAGCTCGCGCATGCCGGCATCGACGAGCGGAACGCCGGTTCGCCCCCGCTGCCAGGCGGCGAGGAGGGCGGGGTCGTGCGGCGGCCACTCGAAGGCGTCGAACTCACGGCGCCAGTTCACGCGGCTGAGGTCCGGTGCATGGAAGCTCACGTGGGCGGCGAATTCGCGCCAAGCCAGCTGGCGCAGGAACGCGGTGGCGGCGGAGGCGAGCGGGCTCCCGCCACCGGACGCCGCGGCGGCGGCGTTGCGCACACGCACCGTCTCGTGCCACACGGTGTGCGGGCTGATCTCTCCCCAGCGCAGCGCGGGGGAGAGACGGGAGGTCGCGTCCTCGGCCGGGAGGTCGCGCTCCGCCTCGTAGCGGGGGAGCACGCCGGCGAGGAACTCCTGAAGCAGGAGCGACGCGGACGCCTCGCCCGGCTGCCAGCTCGCGCGGAGCCCGCCGGCCCAGTCGGGACGGCTCGGCTGCAGCCCCCAGTCGTGCAGCTCATCGCCGCCGAGAGATTGTGCGAGTCGTGCGGCCGCCCCGGCATCCGCTGCCGCCGGGCCGTTCGGCGCGGGGAGCGGCAGGCGGGGTTCCGGCAGTGACAGGATCCGCCGCCAGAACGGGGTGAACACCGAGTACGGCGCGCCGGTGCCTGTTGAGACGGTCCATGGTTCGAACAGCAGAGATGCGGCGAAACTCTCCGCGCCGAGGCCGGCCTCCCGCAGCTCGGTCTTCAGCGCGGCGTCGACGGTGCGCTCGGCCAGACCATAGCGCCGATTCCAGAACACGGCGCCGGCGCCGGTCTCGGCCGCGAGCTCGACGACCACCCGCTGGGCCGCGCCACGGCGCAGCAGGAGAGGGATCCCGATCGCCGCCAGGTCGGCACGGAGCGAGGTCAGGCTCTGGTGCAACCACCATCGGGCGGCCGCGCCGAGCGGGCGCACACCGTCGGACTCCTCGTCCAGCACGTAGACGGCGATCACGGGGCCGCCTGCGTCGATGGCGGCCGTGAGCGCCGGGTTGTCGCTCAGGCGGAGGTCGTCCCGAAAGCAGAGCAGCGCGGGCGCGGTCACTGGAGTGTGTCGTCGACCTGCAGCACGAGCTTGCCGCGCACGTGGCCGGCCTCCTGCACGCGGTGCGCCTCCGCGGCCTCCGCCAGCGGGAAGACGCGGTCAACGTGCGGGCGCACCTGGCCCTGCTCGATCAACCGGGTGATGACGGCGAGCGTGCGGGCGTCCGGCGCGGTGTTGAAACCGGTGGCGCGGATGCCGCGTTCTGCGGCATCGGCGACCATGCTCGGCCAGCTGCCCGTCGGCGCGTTCACGAGTAGGCCGCCGGGGCGGAGCACGTCCAGCGAGCGGGTGCCGGTGTCTGCGTGCACGTTGCCGATCAGGTCGATCACCACGTCGACGTCGCTCACGACGTCTTCGAAGCGCTCGCTGCGGTAGTCGATGACGGTGTCGGCGCCGAGTCCGCGTACGAAGTCGGCGTTCTCGGCCGAGCACGTCGCGGCGACCTGGGCGCCGAAGAACCGGGCGAACTGCACGGCGAAATGGCCGACTCCGCCCGCGCCGGCGTGCACGAGCATCCGCTGGCCCTGGTGGGCCTTCGCCACCTCGACGACCATGCCCCAGGCGGTGAGCGCGGCGACGGGAACGGCGGCCGCCTCGGCGAAACCAAGAGTCGCCGGCTTCGGCGCGACGCTCATCGACGACACCGTGATGTACTCGGCGTAGCTGCCGCCCGCACGCGGCACGCGGCCCATGCCGTAGACGGCGTCGCCCGGCTGGAGCGGGTGCGCGGCGTATGGCACCTGCTCGATGATCCCGGCGAAGTCGAGGCCGAGGATCAGCGGGTACGCGGTGATCGCGGCGGCGACCCCGCGGCCGGCCCTCGTCTTCGCATCGATCGGGTTGACGGCTGCAGACACGACGCGCACGAGCACCTCGTCGCTGACCCGCACGGGCACGGGGACCTCGGCCATGTGCAACAGCTCGGCCGGTCCGAGCTCGTCGATCACGGCCGCCCGCATGGTGCTCGGGATCGGTGCGCCACCGGCGGTTGGTGCGGCGTTCTGCTGCGGCATCCTGTGCTCCTCACTGTCTCTGACCACTGTGCCATCTCTTCGATCCCGGCGCGGCACCGGCGCACGACGACGACACAATTATAACGATTTGGTAAAGACACTCACCGTGGGCGGCCGGGGTGCGCGAACCTCGTACACGTGCCCCAAACAGGGGCCGTATCTCGAAGGAGACATCGTGCAAAAAAGAGCAATGGCGCTCGCCAGCCTGGTGCTGGCCGCGGTCGTGCTGGTTCCGGCGACCCCGGCCCTGGCCGGCAATGGCAATGGCAACAACGGCAATGGCAATGGGAACGGCGGCAGCAGCACCGAGAAGCTGCTCAAGGCGGTCACCGTCAACGGCATCCTGCAACACGAACGTGCACTGCAGCGCATCGCGAACAACAACGGCGGAACGCGCGCATCGGGCACGTCAGGCTACGACGCCTCGGCAGCCTATGTCAGCGACCAGCTGCGCAAGGCGGGCTACACCGTCACCTCGCAGCCGTTCGACTTCCCCTACTACGAAGAGACCGGGCCTGCCTCGCTCAGTCAGGTCTCCCCGACGCCCACCGACTATGAGGTCTCAACGCTCGAGTACTCGGGCAGCGGGGATGTGACCGGCGCCATCGTGCCGACGCTCAACGTCGTGATCCCGGCCACGCCGACCCCGAGCTCGGCATCCGGATGTCTGCCGGAGGACTTCGCACCGGCCTCGGCAACGGAGCCTGAGGTCGCGCTCATCCAGCGCGGCACATGCACCTTCGAGGAGAAGGTCGCCAACGCTGTCGCAGCCGGCTATGACGCCGCGGCGATCTTCAACGAGGGCAACCCCGGACGCACCGAACTGCTCGCCGGCGTGACGCTCGGCGTCCCGGCGGCGATCCCGGTCGTCGGCCTGAGCTACGCCGACGGTGTCGCACTCTACGACGCATCCCAGGCTGGGCCGACCGTCGTCGCGCTGAGCACCTCGACCATCTCGGAGACTCGAACGACCACGAATGTGCTGGCCGACTCCAAGAAGGGCGATCCCAGCAAGGTCGTCGTCGTCGGGGCACACCTCGACTCAGTGCTCGTCGGACCGGGAATCAACGACAACGGCAGCGGAACGGCCACGATCCTCGAGACCGCGATCCAGATGGCGAACCTCAACATCAAGCCGCAGCAGCAGCTGCGCTTCGCGTTCTGGGGTGCGGAGGAGAACAACCTGCTGGGATCGACGCACTACGTCGACACCCTCAGCGACGAGCAGTTGGCGACGATCTACGCGAACCTGAACTTCGACATGCTCGGATCGACCAACTACGTGCGCTTCGTCTATGACGGCGACGGCTCTGCCGACCCTGAGGGGATCGGTGGTCCTCCCGGATCCGCGCAGATCGAGGCGGTCTTCACCGACTACTTCGCTTCCAAGGGGCTCGCCAGCGAGCCGACGGCCTTCGACGGTCGCTCCGACTACGGTCCGTTCATCGCCGTCGGCATCCCCGCCGGCGGACTGTTCAGCGGTGCGGAAGGCCTGAAGACCGCGGAAGAGGCCGTGGTGTACGGCGGCACGGCCGGGGCGCCATACGACCCCTGCTACCACCAGGCCTGCGACACGGTGGACAACCTCAGCACGGCCGCGCTCAATGAGCTCGGCGATGCGACGGCCCACTCGATCATGACGCTGGCCGTCAGCAAGACGGGCTTCTTCGAAGACGGAAGCCGCATGGCCAAGTCGGCGCAGCTCGATGTGAGCAGCCTCGACTACTGGGGCAGCAAGCTGATCCGCTAACGCACTGCAGCTAACGCACTGACACAAGCGATCAGGGCGCAGGCCCGGTCCCCACCACGGCGGGGGTCGGGCCTGTTCGTGTGCATGGCGGGGGGCGGATGCCGGCGCCGCCGGCCTCGGCGGTGCCTGCTCAGTCGTTCAGTCGTTCAGCCGTTCAGCCAGCTGGCGACCCCGGCGCGCAGCGCGGCGGTCTGCGCCGGCTGCCCGTCATCACGGGCCGGCACACGCAGCAGCGGCGCGCCGAGCCCGGCCGCCCACTCCTCGGCCACCGTCACCGGGTGCACGGGGTCACGC
>JBEVGZ010000040.1:0-3197 GCA_040511515.1 Microterricola sp. | reverse complement strand
GTGAACCTCGTCGTGGTGACCGTGCTCGCGGCCGCATTCGGCATCATGGCGGCCATGCTGCTGATCAGCGACGCCGGCCCGCAGGTGACGCCGAGCCTGAGCCTGTTCCAGATCTTCGGCTACATGCTCGTGCTGCTCTCCGGCGTCCTCGCGCTCCGGGTGTTCTTCGACGTGTTCCGCGTGCGCGGGCGCGACTGAGCCTGCGGGCACCTACCGGGGTCTTAGAAGTCGCGCTCGCTACGATGAAGTCATGTCCTACCGCGCCGCCGACGACCGCTACGACCGCATGCTCTACCGCCGCACGGGGAGGTCGGGGCTGAAGCTGCCTGTGCTCTCGCTCGGGCTCTGGCAGAACTTCGGTGACGATCGCGCGCTCGATCAGCAGCGTGGCATCGTGCGCCGCGCCTTCGACCTCGGGATCACCCACTTCGATCTCGCGAACAACTACGGTCCGCCCTACGGCGCGGCCGAGCGCAATGTCGGGCGGGTGCTGGCCGAGGATCTCGCGGCGTACCGCGATGAGATCGTCGTATCGACGAAGGCCGGCTGGGACATGTGGCCAGGCCCGTACGGCGTGGGCGCCAGCCGGAAGCACCTGCTGGCATCGCTGGACCAGTCGCTCGAGCGGCTGGGGCTCGAGAGCGTCGACATCTTCTACTCGCACCGCCCCGACCCCGGCACACCCCTCGAGGAGACGGCGGCGGCGCTCGACCACGCCGTGCGTTCCGGGCGCGCGCGGTACATCGGCATCTCCTCCTACGGTGCCGCAGCCAGTCGCGAGATGGCGGCGCTGCTGCGCGAACTCGGCACCCCGCTGCTCATCCACCAGCCCTCCTACTCGATGCTCAATCGCTGGATCGAGACCGACGGCCTGCTGGAGGTTGCCGGCGAGGAAGGCTTCGGGGTGATCGGCTTCACTGCACTCGCGCAGGGGCTGCTCACCGGCAAGTACCTCGGCGGCGTGCCAGACGGCTCGCGGGCGGCATCCGACGGATCACTGGGCGCCGAGATGCTCTCCGCCGGGAATCTCGAGCGGATCCGCGGCCTCGCGGCGATCGCCGAGGGGCGTGGCCAGAGTCTGGCGCAGCTCGCCCTCGCCTGGGCGCTCCGCGACGACCGGATGACGAGCCTCGTGATCGGCGCGAGCCGCGTCGAGCAGCTCGAGGAGAACGTGGCCGCGCTGGACCGGCTCGACTTCAGCGCGGAGGACATCGCCGCGATCGACGCGTTCGCGGGCGACGCCGGCGTCGACCTCTGGGCGGATGCCCGAGCCGGCGGGCCGCTGCCGACGCTGCGTCCGTGATGGCGATCCCGCTCGACGGGCACGGAATACCCATTGGGGGTATGCTGTTGTGCACAGGTGAGTGATACCCCTAGGGGGTATCACGAAATTACCTGAGCAAGAGGAGAACGGCATGAAAGCACCACTCACCCTCGGCCTGTACGGCCTGGGCCTGGTCGCGGTCTTCGGGCTGAGCTACGGCGTCGCCGGAGTGGTTGCGGGGTCATTCGCCCCGCCGGCATCCGTGCAGCACAACGAGCCCCACGACGGGGCAGAGTCATGAGCGGCACCGAACTGAGTGGCAGCGCAGTGGGCGCTACGGAACTGGCCGGGACACGGCCGGCCGATGCCAGGAACATCGAACTCGAGATCGGCGGCATGACCTGTGCGTCGTGCGCGATGCGCATCGAGAAGAAGCTCAACAAGATCGAGGGGGTCACGGCCAGCGTCAACTACGCGACAGAGAAGGCGCGGGTGAGTGCCCCAGCCGGCGTCGATGTCAGTGCGCTCATCGCCGAGGTCGAGAAGACCGGTTACACCGCCGCAGTGCCGGCGAAGAAGGCGGAGCCGTCGGGTGATGCCGGGGCCGATGCGCCGGATGCCGAACTCACCGGTCTCCGCCAGCGGCTCATCGGGAGCATCGTGCTCTCGGTTCCCGTCATCGCGATGGCGATGATCCCCGCCCTGCAATTCACCTACTGGCAGTGGGCATCGCTCGTGCTCGCCGCGCCCGTCGTCGTCTGGGCGGCCTGGCCGTTCCACAAGGCGGCGTGGACGAATCTGCGCCACGGCGCGGCCACGATGGACACGCTTGTCTCCGTCGGGACGCTGGCTGCCCTGCTCTGGTCGGTCTACGCGCTCTTCCTCGGCACCGCCGGTATGCCGGGCATGACCCACCCCTTCGAGCTCACGGTGGCGCCGAGCGACGGTGCCGCGAACATCTACCTCGAGGTCGCCGCCGGCGTGACCATGTTCGTGCTCGCCGGACGCTACTTCGAGAAGCGCTCCAAGCGTCAGGCCGGGGCCGCGATGCGTGCCCTGCTCGAACTCGGCGCGAAGGAGGTCGCCGTGCTGCGCGGCGGCACCGAGACGCTCATCTCGATCGATGACCTCGCGGTCGGCGACGACTTCGTCGTGCGTCCCGGCGAGAAGATCGCGACCGACGGCGTCGTGGTCGACGGCACATCGGCCGTCGATGCGTCGATGCTCACCGGTGAGTCGATTCCCGTCGAGGTCGCAGCGGGTGACACGGTCGTCGGCGCCACCGTCAACGCCGGCGGACGCCTCATCGTGCGCGCAACGCGCATCGGTGCCGACACCCAGCTCGCCCAGATGGCGCGACTCGTCGAAGACGCGCAATCGGGCAAAGCGGAGGTGCAGAGGCTCGCCGACCGTGTGTCCGGCATCTTCGTGCCGATCGTGATCGCCATCGCCGTGGCGACGCTCGGGGCCTGGCTCGGAGCCGGTTTCCCCGCCGCTGCGGCGTTCACCGCCGCCGTCGCGGTGCTCATCATCGCCTGCCCATGCGCGCTCGGCCTGGCGACCCCGACCGCGCTGCTGGTCGGCACCGGTCGCGGAGCGCAGCTCGGCATCCTGATCAAGGGCCCTGAGGTGCTGGAATCGACCAAGAAGGTCGACACCATCGTTCTCGACAAGACGGGAACCGTCACAACCGGCAAGATGACCCTGCTCGCGGTGACCGCAGCAGAGGGGACAGACGAGGGCGAGCTGCTGCGCATCGCCGGCGCCATCGAAGACGCTTCAGAACACCCGATCGCACAGGCGATCGCGAAGGGTGTGACGGAGCGGGTCGGCGCGCTGCCGGCGGTCGAAAGCTTCGTGAACATCGAGGGCAAGGGCGTGCAGGGCATCGTCGACGGGCACCTCGTGCTCGTCGGCCGCGACTCGCTGCTGG
>JBEVGZ010000039.1:0-2835 GCA_040511515.1 Microterricola sp. | reverse complement strand
ACCGGTTCTTCCTGGCCGATGCGGTGCACCCGGTCGATGGCCTGCGTCTGCTCGGCGGCCGTCCAGCTGAGCTCGGCCAGCACGACGTTGGACGCGGCCTGCAGGTTGACGCCGACGCCGGCGGCCGTGAGCGAGCACACGGCGACGGAGACCTCGGGGTCGTTGTTGAACGCGTCGATGGCGGCCTGCCTGGCCACGGCGCTCTGGTCACCGCGCAGAGAGACGCTCTTCAGCTCGCGCTTGGCGAAGGTCTCCTCTGCGGCATCCATGACGTCGATGTGCTTGGCGAAGAACACCACCTTGCCGACGGAGCGGGCCAGCTGGGCCGCGTAGTCGGCGGCGAGAGCCGCCTTGGCCTGGCCGATCTTGCGCACCATCGTGAAGACGTTGTCTCCGGACTTCGAGGCCTTCGACTCCTCGAGCTCCGCGTGGGCGACGGCCCGAACGAAGCCGTCGAACTGGTCCTCGTCGAGCTGGCCGAGGCTGAGCCCACGGGAGGAGACGAGCGCCAGGAAGCGGTCGCGCAGCCGGTAGCCGAGCTCGCGCTCGGCCTGGCGGATGGAGCGGCCGAGGTCGTCGTCGAGTTCGACGGGCAGATCGGCGATGCGCTTGGCCGGCAGATCGGTTGCGACGTCGACCTTGCGGCGGCGCACGATTCCCATGTCGATGACGGCGGCGCGCGCCTCGGCGTAGAAGCCCATGTCGGCCGGGGTCAGACCGGACTCCTCGAGCTTGGCGAGCAGCGCCGGCGCCGGCTTGTCGCCGTTGATCCAGCCGAGGTACTGCCAGATGGCGCGGAAGTCGTCGACGTCGTTGATCAGCGGCGTTCCGGTGAGCGCCATCAACAGGGGGTTGCCGCCCGGCGTGGTCTGACGGATGCGTTCGGAGAGGGCGAGCACGTGCTTCGAGCGCTGCGACTGCAGGTTCTTGATGAAGTGCGCCTCGTCGACGACCATGCCGCGGAAGCCGAGGGTGCCGAGCCAGCTGCGGTGGCGGTCGAGCACGTCGTAGTTGACGATGACGACATCGGCGAAGGCGTCGAGGGTGTCGCCGTCGCCGTGGATCACGGTTGCGCGGCGGTGCGGCGTCCAGCGCTCGACCTCGCGCGCCCAGTTCATCTTCACGACGTTCGGCACGACGGCGAGCAGGGGGTAGGCATCGGCGACGGATGCCGCGAGCACGCTCTGCGCCGTCTTACCGAGTCCCGGCTCATCGGCCAGGAGGAAGGTGCGGTGTCCCTGGCGGACGCTCTCGACGAAGCGCGCCTGGTGGTTCATCAGCTCCATGCCCTTGGGCGAGAGCCGGTCGAGCTTGGGCGCCTCAGGCAGCTCCATGGTGGCCGCCTGGCCGCCAGAGCCGTACTCGAAGGACTTGAACAGCGGGCTGAGCAGCTCCCAGTTGGCGAGGCGGCGCACCGGGACAACGGGGGCCGCGGCGCGCGAGAAGTCGGGGGCGAGGAACGGGTTGGCGAGCTGGCGGGACTTCACCGACTGCGGGATGACCTGGTTCTCGGGAACCACCGGGGCCGCTTCCGGCTCCCGCGTGATGATGAGCTCGTCCGGTGTGAGCTCCGCACCGGACTCGATCAGCCAGTCCCGACGGAAACGCTGCGCGACAGCGCCGACGGAGGCGTCAGGCTCGAGCAGCGTGATCAGGCTGGTGTCGCGGGCGGCGGTCTTCGCCAGAATCTGCGCGATGCCGTCGAGGCGCTTGAGCAGCTCGGCCCTCGTGGCGTCGCTGATCTCCGGGTCGGTCTTCACACGCGCGCGCTCCTCGCGCATCAGCAGCGCGATCACCTGGAACTTGGTGCGGTTGGTCGGCCCGACCTTGCCGCCCTGCGCCTTGGCCTCGACCTCGCGCACCTTGCGGGCGAGGATCGGGATGATGGGCGCCTCGTCGTCACGGCTGCGGGTGCGCTGACGTGAGCGTCGCTGTTCGGGCATTGTTCTCCAACTCTCGGATGCCTGCGTTCGCCCTCGACCGGTTGCTGTCCGGTGATGCCCGCGAACTACGCGCCGAACCCATCCCCAAGCAGCGTGCCGTGCACGGTCGAGGCGGTGACAGGGTCTGCCGACGCGGTATCAGTGTACTGCGCCGCGCGGAATTTCACGCCTTAGTCGGAACCTTGATGAAAATTCCGCTGGCGATGAAGACCAGGGCGGCGACGAACTGCAGCGAAACCCAGCCCTGACCGTGCAGTTCGATGACGAAGATCGGGTTCCACAGCACGGCGATCGGCGCCAGGCCGATGAGCCACCACCACGCCTTGCCCTGCACCGCGAAGACGCAGATGATCAGGGCGAGGATGCTGACGACGAAGCGCACGATCGTGAAGGCGTCGACGTCGAGCAGAGCCAGCCCGACCATGAGGGCGATCGCGCCGAGGAGACCGGGGGCGAGCGCCGGCCGGGTGAACTCGGGAGTGGCCGGGGTGTTCCCCTTGCGGGCGACGGGGCGATTCGACATCCCCCCAGCGTAGACGCAGCCGAGCGGGTGTCGATGCCGCGCTACACGCCTCCGCCACCCCCACCGCCGCCTCCGCCTCCGCTCGATCCACCACCGCTGGAACCGCCGCTGGAGGAGCTCGAGCCGGAGCTGGACCACGAGGTGCTCGATGCGGTCGCGAAGCTGCCGACGCCGGCCGAGAATGCAGCGGCGTTGAATCCGCTGCGCCCGCTGTACCAGCCCGGGTCGCTGCCCGCGCGCTCGTACAGCGATGCGAGCTCGGCCGACCACTCCTTCTCCAGCCCGAACAGCACCGAGTACGGCAGCAGCTTCTCGTGCAGTCGAAGCACCTGGTCCGGCGCGACCGGGCCGAGCGAGCCGGCATCCACC
>JBEVGZ010000038.1:0-2646 GCA_040511515.1 Microterricola sp. | reverse complement strand
GGTGGCTACACGGGAGAAGCCGGTGCCGGCGTCGGCATCGAGGCGGTCGTCCAGACGTCGGATGCCGGGCTCGTGGGCCTCGGCACCGCCGTCGTCGTCGACTCGCCGTCGTATCTGGCACGCCACCCGCGCGTGCCCGTCGTCTACGCCGTCTCCGAGGTGGCCGGAGAGGTGCGCGCCTTCGGCGTGGAGGGTGGCGGCGAGGGTGGCGCAGACGAGGGCGGTATCGGCAGCGGTACCGAGGTCGGGCCGGTCACTGGCGCCGAGCAGCGTGCCGCCGTGACCCTCAGCCCGCTCGGCGCTGCGTGGCCGGCCGGCGATCTGCCCTGCCATGTCGCGGTGGAGCCCAACGGGCGCTGGCTCGTGACGAGCAGCTACGGCGATGGCATCGTCTGCCTCTTCACGCTCGACGAACGCGGGGCGATCGTTGCACGCTTCGAGGCTGCGGCCGCGAGCGATCATGCGGCGGCGGCCGGCGGAACTCCGCCACGGCCGAGTCGCGCCCACGCGGCGCTCGTGTTGCCTGACGGCCGAATCGCCTCGACCGACCTCGGGCACGATCTGCTGCGGATCTGGAGCGTTGCCTCGAGCGGCTCGAGCGGCTCGAGCGGCTCGAGTGCCGAGGGCACCGGCGAGCGCTTCGAGCTCCGCCTCGACCAGGAACTCGCCCTGCCGCCCGGAAGCGGACCGCGGCTGCTCGATCTGCACCCGAGCGGCCACATCTACGTCATCACCGAATACTCGATCGAGATCGCCGTGGTCGCACCCGTCGCCGACAGTGGGATGTATGCGCTTTCGGGCATGCTTCCGATCCTCCCGGCCGGGGAGGCTCCGGCCGCCGGTGACTGCGGGGCGCACATCAGCGTCGACGCCGCCACGGCACGGGTGCACGCCAGTGTGCGCGGGCGCAACTCGCTGCACAGCTTCGGCATCTCAGCAGACGGCGGCACGCTGCATCCGCTCGCCGAGATCGGCAGTGGCGGCGACTGGCCGCGCCACCACCTGCAGCACGACGGCCGGCTCTACGTGGCCAACCAGTTCTCGAACACCGTCACGAGCTTCGCCATCGGCGACGACGGCCTGCCGGGAGCGCTGCTCGGCGAGCTCGCCAGTGGCGCGCCCAGCTGCGTGCTCGCGCTGTAACGCCCCGCCGGCCCCGAACTCGTTGGAACCGACCCTCCCGTTCCGCGCCGCTCGAACATAGACTGGCGAACGAGGGAGCTCGTCGCATTCGGGTCGTTTCACTCGGGGTCGGCATCTGGCTCCCTGAGTGTGGAACGACGATGGGGAGTTACACGTGCAGCACACCGATATCCCAAGCAGAGACACCATCCTGGCCCTCGCAACGGCGAGGGATCCGCAGAGCGTCTCGATCTACCTTCCGACCAGTCCGCTCCCAAAGGACTCGGAAGCCTCCCGCATCGAACTGCGCAATCAGGTCGACGAAGCGAGCCGCCAGCTCAGTGAGGCCGGCGCCGACAAGCGGCAGATCGCGGCCATCACCGAGCAGATCGCCGACTTCATCGCGGACCGCGCGTTCTGGACGCATCTGTCCAACAGTCTGGCCCTGTTCGCGACACCGTCGGGGCTGAAGACCTTCCGGCTGCCGAACCGCCTGGAGGCCGCTGTCGAGGTCTCCGACCGTTTCTACGTGAAACCGCTCATGCGGGCGGCGACGTTCCCCCAGACGGCCTTCGTGCTCGCTCTGGCCCAGAACTCCGTGCGCCTGCTCGAGATCAGCTCCGACGATGTGCCGCATCGGATCGAGGTCGCCGGGATGCCGGAGAACGTGGCAGACGGCGCGGCCCTCGACCCCGTCGCTGGGCGGGCACCGGCCGGGCACCCGACCGGTGGACGTTCGGGCGGCGGCATCACGACCGCAGGACGCATCCAGGGCGCAGAGGGTCAGAAGGTGCGCATGGCCGAGTACTCGCGCGCCATCGTGCGCGCGCTCCGGCCGACGTTCAGCGGACTCAACGTCCCGTTGATCATCGCCGGCGCCGAACCGTTGGTGAGCATCTTCCGCGGCGTGAGCACCTACCCGCACCTGGCGGCGCAGACGATCACCGGCAATCCGGAGGAGATCCCGGACGCCGAGCTCGCGGCATCCGCCCGCCTGATCCTCGACGAGATCTACGCGGCGCAGCTCGCCCTGCTCCGGGAGAGCTTCGCCGACCGGCAGGCCAACGGCCGGGCGTCGACAGACCTCAGTGATGTGGCGCGTGCGGCGACCTTCGGAGCGATCGAGACGCTGTTCGTCGACATCGACCGCTCGATTCCGGGCACGATCGACTCGGAGTCCGGTGCCGTCACGGTCGACGTGGCGGATGACGGCGTCAACTACGGCGTCGTCGACGAGATCCTGCGTCGGGCGCTGCTCAGCGGCTCCCAGATTCTCGCCGTCCGCGCGGAGGATGTGCCGGGGGGAGGAGCCTTCGCGGCCACGCTGCGCTTCGCCGCGTGAGAACCAGCACAACCTGGACTCTCAGCACCGGCTGAGACCCAACACTGCATCAGCGACTGCCCGCACCGAGCTCGGTGTGGGCAGTCGCTGTTTCGTGCGTGGCCACCGACTCGGCGCCGCCGGAGCAGGCACACAGTGCGGCAAAATTCGCATTTGCAAACGATTATCGATTATCGTAGGGT
>JBEVGZ010000037.1:0-9158 GCA_040511515.1 Microterricola sp. | reverse complement strand
CGGTAGCCGAGGTCGGCGATCAGGGCGGCGCTCTGCGGGGCGGATGCCGACATGAGCACGGTGTCCTCGCTCAGCACGACGACGGCCGAACCGGCCTCCTCCGGCATGGGCAGGAAGCGGTCGAAGATCTCGGGGTTGTCGACGACGGGCGCCCAGCCGATCACGGTGCCGTCAGGCAACGCGGTGACGGCGCTCTTCAGGTGCAGCGCCTTCGTCAGCGGCACCGCGACGACGGTGTATCCGCGCGAGGCGAGCAGCACGCGCAGCTGGCGGATGCCCTCGGCGTTCGTTCGCGTAGACCGACCGACGTACACGGTCTTGCCGATCTTCAGCACATCGCCGCCGTCGAGCGTCCCCGGGGCGAGGATGCGCTCGATCGCCAGCCCGCCGAGCTCACGCACCGCCTGCTCCGTGCCATCGATCTCGTCACGACGGGATTCGGCACCCGGGCTCGTGATCACGGCCAGTTCGCCGAACATCACGACGGTGTCCTCGATGAAGACGGAGTCGGCCAGCTCGGGTGCGGCCGGAACCTCGATCGTCTCCCAGCCCTCGGCGTCGAGCGCCGCACAGTAGTTGTCCCACTGCTGATCGGCCAGTTCGACGTTCACCGGGATCCGGTCGATGTGCGTCAGTTCGCCGTCTGCGAGGTTCGATGCCGGGATGCGCACGAGTGCGACGTGGCGTTCCCCGACGCGGCGCCCGATCGTGCGGAAGCCGATGACGGCGTCGTAGACGCGCGGCCCGAGCAGGGCGGATGCGACGGCGGTGGAGAGCACGAAGAGCAGGTTGAAGCTGAACAGGCTGCTGAACAGGTAGATGACGACGTCAGAGGCGAAGACGTTGCCCGATGTACCCGAGATCAGCACGGCCGAGCCAAGCAGCGCACCGAGCACACCGGCGCCGAGACCGCCGGCCAGGGCGGGAAGCCACGCGCGCGTCGCCCCGAGCAGGTTGAAGACGCTGAGCAGCACGAAGGCGATGAGCGCCGGCAGGGCGAAGAATCCGCCGAACTGGGCGATCGCCTGCGCCTGCTGGCCGCTGCTGACGAAGTAGAGGAGCACGGTGATGAGGTAGGCACCGAACACGACGCTGAGGGCCGAGAGCACCGATGCAGCTGTGCTGCGAGGTCGGTCTGCGCCCGGACGGCGGTGGGGCGATGGGTGCTGAGCGGGGACGGGGGCCCCGGCATCCGAAGAAGTCATAGCAGCGAGACTATCGCGAGCACGCCCGCCAAGCAGAATGACCGGATGCCGCGGCTGCGGCATCCGGTCATCGTGCACCGAGGAGAGCTCCTAGTGGAAGAAGTGGCGCTCGCCCGTGAAGTACATGGTGACGCCGGCGGCCGTCGCCGCGGCGATGACCTCGTCGTCGCGCACCGAACCGCCGGGCTGTACGACGGCCGTCACGCCGGCGTCGAGCAGCACCTGCAGGCCGTCGGCGAAGGGGAAGAAGGCGTCGGATGCCGCGACCGAACCGCGCGCGCGCTCACCGGCGCGGCTCACGGCGAGGTGGCACGAGTCGACCCGGTTGACCTGGCCCATGCCGACGCCGACGGAGGCACCGCCGGACGCGAGCAGGATGCCGTTGGACTTCACCGCTCGGCAGGCACGCCAGGCGAACTCGAGCTCGGCGCGGGTCTCAGCGGATGCCTCCTCGCCGGCGGCGAGGGTCCAGCCGGCCGAGCTGAAGTCGGCGAAGGAGTCGGCCTGCTGCATCAGCAGACCGCCGGAGACCTGGCGGATCTCGGTCGCGATCGGGCGGTAGTCGGCCGGAAGCTGCAGCAGACGGATGTTCTTTTTGGCGGTGAGGATCTCGACGGCCTCTGGCTCGAAGCCGGGGGCGACGAGCACCTCGGTGAAGATGCCGCTGACGGTCCGGGCCATGTCCGCGGTGACGGTGCGGTTGGCGGCGATGACGCCACCGAAGGCCGAAACAGGGTCGCAGGCGTGTGCCCGCTCGTGGGCTGATGCGATGGGGTCGACGGCATCCGCGGCACCGACGGCGATGCCACAGGGGTTCGCGTGCTTGATGATGGCGACGGCCGGCTCGGCGAAGTCGTAGGCGGCGCGCACGGCGGCGTCGGCGTCGACGAAGTTGTTGTACGACATCTCCTTGCCGTGCAGCTGCTCGGCCTGGGCGATGCCACCGCCCTCGCGGTTGCGGTAGAGCGCAGCCTTCTGGTGCGAGTTCTCGCCGTAGCGCAGGCTCTGCTGGCGGGTCCAGGTTGCACCGATCCAGCCGGGGAATCCGGTGCCCTCGTCGTCGGGGGCGACGACGTTGCCGATCCACGACGCGACGTTCACGTCGTAGGTGGCCGTGTGGCGGAACGCCTCTGCGGCCAGCGCCTGGCGCTGGGCGAGCGTCGTGCCACCGGCCTGCAGCGCGGCGATGATCTGCGGGTAGTTCGTCGGCGAAACGACGATGGCGACGTTGGCGTGGTTCTTGGCCGATGCGCGAACCATGGCGGGGCCGCCGATGTCGATCTGCTCGACGACGTCACCGGCCGGGGCGCCGGAGGCGACCGTCTCGGCGAAGGGGTAGAGGTTGACGACGACGAGCTCGAACGGGGCGATGCCGAGCTCCAGCAGCTGCGCCTCGTGCGACTCGAGGCGCAGATCGGCGAGCAGGCCGGCGTGAACGGAGGGGTGCAGCGTCTTCACGCGGCCGTCGAGGGACTCGGCGAAGCCGGTCACGCTGGCGACATCCGTCACAGCGAAGCCCGCATCGCGAATGGTCGACGCGGTGGAGCCGGTCGAGACGATCTCGACACCGGATGCCGCAAGGGCCGCTGCCAGATCGAGGAGGTCGGTCTTGTCGCTCACCGAGAGCAGTGCGCGGCGCACGGCGACGACGTCGCGCGGGCGGAAGAGGGATGGGTCGTGGCTGGGGCCGCTCATTGCGTGAACTCCTTGAGGTTGACGTGGCCGTCGGCTAAGTCGCGCACTGCCTGGATCAACAGGCGACGCTCGACGGGTTTGATGCGCTCGTGCAGATCGTGCTCGGTGTCACCGGGCAGCACGCGCACGCGCTCCTGCGCCACGATGGGCCCGCCGTCGACGCTGTTGTCGACGATGATGAGGCTCGCGCCGCTCTGATCGACACCGGCGTCGATCGCGTCGCGAACCCCGTGGGCCCCCGGGAATTCGGGGAGGTAGGCAGGGTGGGTGTTCAGCAGATTGGGGGTGAGGGCCTCGACGAAGCGCGGCGGCACCAGGCGCATGAGCCCGCTGAGCACGACGAGGTCGGGCTCCCACAGCTGCACCTGGGCAAGCAGTTCATCGCCCCAGGCCGCACGGTCGCCGAAGGCGGTGAATGGCACCGTGAAGGTGGGGATGCCGAACTCCTCACCGAGGGCCAGGCCGTCGGCATCACGGTCCGCGCCGATGGCGACGACGCGGGCGCCGTAATCGTCTGCCTGTGTGGCTTCGAGCAGTGCCCGGAGGTTCGATCCGGTTCCGGAGATCAAGACGACGAGCTTCAGCACGAGTCGAGCCTACCGCCTGCCGCCTACTCGCTCAGCGAGTCGGCTGCCGCCCGCGCCACCCGAGCGGGTCGCTTGGTCACGACCGAGCCGCTGAACAAGCCGAGCAGCGCGGCGGCTCCGACCTCGAGCGCTGCGAAGACAGCGACGAGCAGCGGGTTCGGTCCGAGTTCCTGCAGCCGCCCCGGCCCGCCTGCACCGGCGGAGAACCAGGCCAGGAGCCCGAGGATCACGCCGGCGCTGAGCCCGGCGGCGAGGCCGTGCGCGAGCAGGATCTTCCAACCGGGCTGCTGCTGCGGCATCCGCTGGCGCAACAGGACGCCGACCGCGAAGCCGGCCAGGATCGGAACGAGCAGCACGAGGAAGCCGAAGCTCGCCTGTCCATCGGGCAGGGCCGCCAGCAGCGGCAGTCCGGGAACGGGGCCGAGCACGGTGGCGCCGGGCGAGACGCTCGTGCCGATGCCGACGGCGAAGCCGGGGCCGACCACCCAGCTGGCTGCCCAGATCACGGCGTTGGGCAGCAGCGCCAGCTGCATGACCGTGAGGACGATGCCGCCGAGCGCCCCGGCCTGAAGCGATTCGTACAGGCCGATCACTGTGGCGTAGCTGGTGAGCAGAGAGAACGTCAGCAGCAGGCCGCCCGCCGCGACGATGACCGCTGCCGCGATGGTTCCGCCGCGGAGCCCGGCTGCAATCGTCTGCGGGACGAGCGGCGGGAGCTGGCGCACCCAGTCAACAGCGCCACGCGAAACCGTCTGCCCGAGCGTACCGAGCACCGGACGCCGTGTGCTGGCGAGCCCGATGACCACGGATGCCGCGTAGATGAGTCCGGGCAGAATCAGGGCCTGCGTCGGCGCTGGAACGGCGAGGGGGTGTCCGGCGCTCAGCGCGATGAGTGCTGCGAGCAGCCAGAACACGGCCACGACGATCAGGGCGGCCTGCACGGGGTGCGCCGAGTGCGCCGCCCTGCGCCCGGCGCCGATGCCGAGCACGATGGTCAGCACGGCGAACCCGAGGAGGGCGATGGAGAGCGTGAATGCGGCATCCGCCCCAGGCAGCGCGAGGGAGGCGACGAATGCGGCGGGGAGCGTGATGGTGAGATCGACGCCGTGTCCGAGCAGCCAGACATCGGAGGCAGCCCGCCAGAACACCGTCCAGTCGGTGCTCAGCCCGTTCTGCGTCGCCCACAGGATTGTCAGGGGCACGAGGGCGATGCCGAGCCCGATGGCAACGGCGATGACCGCTTCGAGCGCGGCGAGCAGGGCGATGGTTATGCGGTTCATGCGCTCACGAGCCTACCCGCGCCATCGGGAATGCAGTGCAAGCATCGCTGGCCATCCCCGAGACGGCACCGCGATGCGCTGCCGCCTTTCGCGACGCTGCGCGTCGCGCTATTTCTTGCGGTACGGCGACTTCGCCAGCGCGACGAGGCAGGCGATACCGAAGACACCCATGACCACGCCGAAGCTGACGAGGTAGCCGATCAGGATGTTGCCGATCAGAATGGTTTCCATGAGCCGAGTATGCCTCGCTCAGGACAACTTGTCACTGGTGACTTCGGTGGCGACCACGACTTCCGTCACCGTGTCGTCCTCGCTGGGCGACTCCGCCGTCGTCGGCTCCACTTCTGCCGCATCGACGTCGTCGCCGTCAGCGTCGACCTCAAGCAGTTCTTCGCGCTGCAGCAGCTCGGCGACCAGCACCGCGAGGAGGGCGATGACCGCGGTCCACACGATCGTCGCACCGCTCAGCGGGCGGGAGAGGAGCAGCACCGCCGAGGCGACAACACCGATCAGCACGCGGACGAGCACGCGCTGCTTGTAGAGGAACACCCCGAAGCCGCCCGTGCTGATTCCACGCCGATCGGCTGCCGTGCGCACCGAGTCGAGCCCCGCGCCGATGAAGCCCCGGAGCTTCACCGCCGGCCCGAAGGGCCCGCTGAACCATGCGACCAGTGCGACGGTGAATGCGAGCACGGTCATCGCGGTCGTCGTCGAGCGCATCAACTCGATCACCTGGTCGTAGATCACCTGCGCGGCGTTGCTCGGCATGATGTCTGGCGAGACGGATGCGACGAAGAAGATGTTGGCGATGCCGTAGCCGGCGGCCAGGATCAGCATCACAACGCCGAGGGCGATCGATGTCGCGACCAGCGCTCGCACCTTCCGCTTGGCGACGAGGATTCCGGCGGCCAACAGCGCGAGTGCGATGAGCGGGAGCCACGTGCCGACGGCGATCGCGATCCCGTAGACGAGCTGCGCCGTGGTGAAGGCATCGGCGGTGGCAATCACGATCGTGCGTTCGACGACGGGGATGTTCGACGCGAAGCCGAAGCCCTGGTCGACGAGCCGCTTCTTGACCTCCTCGATGATCGGCCCGAGCTGCACCCCGAGCTGTCCCCCGCCGCTGATCGACAACGCCGCATCGGCCTCGCCCTGCAGCGTTGCGGTGAGCTGACGGTGGCTGACACGGAGCGCCTGTGCCCAGACGTCGCTGAACGCATCGGACGCCACGAGTCGGTCGACAGCCGTCGAGACGAGGTTCTGTACTCCTGCGGCGGCCGGCGCCTCCAAGAGGGCCAGTGCGGATGCCGCACGCGGCGGCAGGTCGAGCTGTGCCAGCCCGTCGAAGAGGTCGGCCGTGATGGCCGGGATGTCGATCTGTTCCTCGATCACCGTGACGACCTGATCGGAGACGTAGCTCTGCACGGCTGGGTCGTCCGCAAGCGGGGCGAAGGTCGCCACGAACTGGTCGGTGCTGCTGAGCTGCACCTTCGCCCAGCTGGAGACCACCGCGATCGGAGCGAGTACGAGTCCGATGATGATGAGTGTGCTCGAGAGTACCGCCCACCAACGGCTGCGCCGGTGCTGCACGGTCACGCCGGCCGGGGTCGCCGGGATGATGACCTCCGTCACCGTGGCATCGGGACCACTGGCGCCTGCTTTGAGCGCTGCGTTCTCGCCCTCAAGCGCGGCGACGAGCGCCTCCAGCTCTGCCTTCGTCCTGCGTGTCATGAGGCCCCCTTCGGCTACTGCTGCCAACTGTAGCGATGCAGCGCCCCCAGCGACATGGGGAGTTTCCGCGGCGGCACGCAGAAGGCCCGCCCCGCGCGAGCGGGACGGGCCTTCTGAATCGTCGTGATGCGAGCGGCCTAGAGGGCCGCGTAGACCTCGCGCAGCAGGGCAGCGGTCTCGGAGGGCGTCTTGCCGACCTTGACACCGGCGGCCTCGAGGGCCTCCTTCTTGCCCTGTGCGGTGCCGGCTCCGTCAGAGACGATGGCGCCGGCGTGGCCCATGGTCTTGCCCTCGGGAGCGGTGAAGCCTGCAACGTAGCCAACGACCGGCTTCGTCACGTGTGCCTTGATGTAGGCAGCGGCGTTCTCTTCAGCGTCGCCACCGATTTCGCCGATCATGACGATGGCCTTGGTCTCGGGGTCGGCCTCGAACGCCGCGAGTGCGTCGATGTGCGTCGTGCCGATGATGGGGTCGCCGCCGATGCCGATGGCGGTCGAGAAGCCGAGGTCGCGCAGCTCGTACATCATCTGGTAGGTCAGGGTGCCCGACTTCGAGACGAGGCCGATGGGGCCCTTGCCGGTGATGTTCGCGGGCGTGATGCCGACGAGCGCCTCTCCGGGGGTGATGATGCCGGGGCAGTTCGGCCCGATGATGCGGGTCTTGTTGCCCTTCTCCTGCGCGTGCGCCCAGAACTCAGCGGAGTCAGAAACGGGAACGCCCTCGGTGATGATGACGAGCAGCGGGATCTCGGCGTCGATGGCCTCGACGACCGCATCCTTGGTAAAGGCGGGCGGCACGAAGGCGATCGACACGTCTGCGCCGGTCTTCTCCATCGCTTCAGCGACCGTTGCGAAAACGGGCAGCTCTACCGAATTGCCTTCCGCATCCTTGTGGATGACGGAGGTGCCGGCCTTGCGCGCGTTCACGCCACCGACGACCTGGGTTCCGGCCTTCAGCATGAGGGCGGTGTGCTTGGTGCCCTCACCGCCGGTGATGCCCTGAACGATGACCTTGGAGTCCTTGTTGACGAAGATTGACATGTTCGAAAATCCCTTACTTCGCTGCGTGGGCGAGCTCGGCGGCCTTGTCGGCGCCCTCGTCCATGGTTGCGGCCAATGTGACCAACGGGTGGTTCGCCTCGGCGAGGATGCGGCGACCCTCTTCGACGTTGTTGCCATCGAGGCGAACGACGAGCGGCTTGTTCGCGGCGCTTCCGAGCTCGGCGAGTGCGCCGACGATGCCCTTGGCCACGGCGTCACACGCGGTGATGCCTCCGAAGACGTTGACGAACACCGACTTGACCTGCGGGTCACCGAGGATCACGTCGAGGCCGGCGGCCATCACCTCGGCGGAGGCTCCGCCGCCGATGTCGAGGAAGTTGGCGGGCTTCACGTTGCCGTGGTTCTCGCCAGCGTAGGCAACGACGTCGAGGGTCGACATGACGAGGCCTGCACCGTTACCGATGACGCCGACTTCACCGTCGAGCTTGACGTAGTTGAGGTCGTTGGCCTTGGCCTTCGCCTCGAGCGGGTCGGCAGCAGCCTTGTCTTCGAGCTCGGCGTGGTGCGGGTGGCGGAAGTCAGCGTTCTCGTCGAGGGTGACCTTGCCGTCGAGGGCGATGATGTCGCCCTCCTCGGTGAGAACGAGCGGGTTGACCTCGACGAGCGTCGCGTCTTCACCCTTGTACACGTTGTAAAGCTGCACGAAGATCGGTGCAACCTTCTCGACGAGCTCTGCGGGGAACTTCGCGGCAACCGCGATCTCGCGAGCCTTGTCGAGGTCGATGCCTGCGCTCGGGTCTACCGCGACGCGTGCGAGAGCCTCTGGCTTCTCCACCGCGAGAACCTCGATCTCGACGCCACCTTCGTAGCTGGCGAGCGAGAGGTACGAACGGTTCGACCGGTCGAGCATCACCGAGAAGTAGAACTCCTGCGCGATGCGGGCGCCGCCGGCGACCATGACGCGGTTGACGATGTGACCCTTGATGTCGAGTCCGAGAATGGCGCGGGCCGCTGCCTCTGCCTCGTCGGGAGTCTTGGCGACCTTGACGCCGCCGGCCTTGCCGCGGCCTCCGACCTTGACCTGGGCCTTCACAACGACGACGCCGCCGAGCTTCTCGGCTGCTGCACGCACCTCCTCCGGAGTGTCCGCGACGATACCCGGGAGTACCGGGACCTCGTACTTTTCAAATAGGTCTCGGGCCTGGTACTCGTAAAGATCCACGCTGCTCTTCCAATCCGCGCTCAGCGTTCCTGCATGGTTTGAGGGTGTGGCAACAGCGTTCCGACGCAGACTAGCTCGACGTCAAGACACACTGGCCGTAGTAAAGCCTACCCCGTCATGATCGAGCGCCGGTTCGGACGAATTTCCCGAAGTGGCGTCATGAATCCGGCCATCCGGCGTCTCCCGAGTGGATGCACCCAACGGTGCATCGGCCAGAGAGTGAGGAATCGCAGTGAGCACCCGCAGAGATTCAGGACGCCGCCAGATGTCGCGCACGACGGTGCGCCAGACGGCGCCACATCTGGAGAGCTACGTCAGCAGCCGGACCGGGGATCCCATCCACGTCGGCTGCGTCTGCCCCATCGGGCGACCGCACAGCTACGAGGAGTGGCAGAGCCAGGCGGCACCGGTGGCCGCCGTGCGGCGGCTGCGTCGCG
>JBEVGZ010000036.1:0-4896 GCA_040511515.1 Microterricola sp. | reverse complement strand
ACGCGAGCATCGACGGCATCGACGTCGTGCGCGACGCCCACCGCATCCGCCCGATCATCGGAGTCTCCGGTCAGTACGCCGCCGTCGACGAGAACCTCACCGGGCTCGAAAACCTCGACATGGTCGGCCGGCTCTACCACCTGGGTGCGAAGGCGACCAGGCGCCGGGCGAAGGAGCTGATCGAGTCCTTCGAGCTGACCGAGGCACAGAACCGCCCGGTCAAGGGCTTCTCCGGCGGCATGCGGCGACGCATCGACCTTGCCGGCGCGATCTTCTCCCGGCCGCGCGTCCTCTTCCTCGACGAGCCGACGACGGGCCTCGACCCGCGCAGCCGACTCGGTATGTGGGACGTCATCACCGGCCTCGTCGGCGAGGGCACGACCGTGTTCCTGACCACGCAGTACCTCGAGGAGGCCGACCGCCTTGCCGACGACATCTCGGTGATCGACGGCGGCAAGCTCATCGCAGAGGGAACGGCCGACGAACTGAAGGCCCGCATCGGCGGGCAGCAGATCGAGCTGACCCTCGTCGACGCCGCCGACCGCGATTCCGCCACCCAGGTGCTGCGGCACCACGGGTCGTCCGAGGTGCGCGAGGACAGCGACGGCCGCAGTCTCTCCGTCGCCGTGAGCGAGGGGCCGCTCGCGCTTGAGCTCGTGCTGCGCGAACTGAACTCCGTCGGCATCCGCCTGCACGATGCCGGCATGCGCAGGCCCACGCTCGACGACGTGTTTCTGAAGCTCACCGGCCACATGGCGAGCAGCGATGCCGACGCCGACGCCGACGAGTTCGAGAGCACGAAGTCCAAGAAGGGCCAGAAGGAGAAGGGTCAGAAAGAGAAGGCCCAGAAGGAGAAGACGCAGAAGGCGGGCGTGCCGTGACAACCGCCGTGCGAGGCACAACGACCCTGCCGGATGCCTCTGGCATTCCGTCGTCGCTCGGAACCTGGTTCAGTGACGGCTGGATCACCACGCGGCGCAACCTCATCAAGGTCAAGCGCGTGCCAGATATCCTCGTCTTCACGACGCTGCAGCCGATCATGTTCGTGCTGCTGTTCACCTATGTGTACGAGGGCGTCATCGACATTCCGGGCATCAGCTACACCGAGTTCATCATGGCCGGGATCTTCGCCCAGACGGTGGTGTTCGGCTCGACCTGGTCGGGCTCGGCGATGGCACAGGACCTCAAGGACGGCATCATCGACCGCTTCCGCACCCTGCCGATGAGCCCAAGCGCCGTGCTGATCGGCCGCACGAACGGCGACCTCTTCATCAACGGCCTGTCGATGATCGTGATGATGCTCGCGGGACTGCTTGTTGGCTGGCGCATCAACTCGAGCTTCTGGGAGGGCGTCGCCGGCGTTGCCCTGCTGCTGCTGTTCGCCTACTCCTTCTCCTGGGTGATGGCGTTCGTCGGCATGAGTGTGCGGAGCCCAGAAGTCGTCAACAACGTCTCCTTCCTCATCCTGTTCCCGCTCACCTTCATCTCGAACGCCTTCGTGCCCGCCGAGACGCTCCCGCCCGTTCTGCAGACGATCGCCGAGTACAACCCGGTTTCTGCCCTCGTGCAGTCGGCGCGCGAGCTCTTCGGCAATGTGCCGCCGGGCACCCCGGTCGGCGACGCCTGGACCCAACAGAACCCGATCGCGACCACGCTCATCGGTGTCTTCGTGATGCTCGTCGTCTTCGTGCCGCTCTGCATCCGCAAGTTCGTGAGCATCAGCTCCCGCTGACACACTTGCCTGCACGAGGGGCATGGCGACAGCGAAGGGGCCCGGTCCTATCGACGTCCGGGCCCCTCTTCCGCTGCGGTCTAGCCGGCCAGCGCGGCGACCGTTCCGCACACGTGGACGGGCACGCCGAGCTTCTGGAATGTCGCAGCCTTCACCAGGAGTGCCTTGTCGGCCGTCTCGGCGTCCGGGGCGTAGACGACCTGGGCGTGGTTGGCTTTGTGCCTCGCCATGAACTGGTCGCGATCGACGCCGTGCAGCACGACGTGCGCGATCGGCCACTCCGGGTTCGTCGCCTGCTTGCGCCGCGCTGTCTCCTCGGCGGGCAACTCGACGACGCTTCCCCGGCCGAGGTCGACCTGCAGAATTCCGTCGGCGATGTACACGCGGCTCCAGACAATCTCGCCGGGGCGGGAGACTCCGTTGATCGTGCTGCCGCCTGCGGGGAAGAACACCGGGTCCTGCCGCCAGCCCTCGGCCCGATCCCATCCGCCGAGGTGCGAAGCGGGGACGGAGCCGGAAATCTCATAAACCCAGACGAACTGGCCCTCGAAGTCCTCACCCCACCGCACGTCGTGGAGAGTGTTGTCCGGGAGCATGCCCATCGCCCGCCACACCCTGTCGGTGATGAGCGCGTCGACAGCGACCCCCTCGTCGGCCTCATTGAAATGCGGGAAGGCCCGACCCTCGGCGAGGACCCGGCTGCCGTCGCGGCTCGTGACGGGCGGCCGCTCTGTTGTGTTGAGCAGACCTTCGGCGAGGTCGCTGGCCGGCACCAGATCCTTCAGACCCTGCTGATACTGGATGCCGACGGCATCCAGCCCGAAGTCGTCGGCGATGCGCAGCGCGGCGATGTACATCTTGTACTGCCAGTTCAGTTGCGTCTGGGTGAGCTCTGTCGCCTCATCGGTGCCCAAGCGGAAGGTCATTCCGGCGGCGAGCAGCCAATCGCCGACAGCAGCGGCCTCGGCATCAGAGACTGTGAGCATCTCCGCGTAGAGCGCGCTCTGCGAGAGCCGCTCCTTGTAGATGCCCAGCGCATTCAACAGCTCATCGTCGAAGATCGCGTTGTACATACCCATGCAGCCTTCGTCGAAGACGCCGATGATTGCCTTGTCCGCGAGGAGCTCACCGGCGATGGCCGCACCGAGCTCGGCCTCTGCTGTGCCGGACAGCTCCGCGAGCGTGGTGACATGTGTCGCGTCGTGGGCGATGGTCCCGGTCTCGACCCAGCTGCGCAGTCCGGATCGGAACCAGTCGTCCGTGAAGTCGACGCTCCAGATCGTCGAGTAGGTCGTTCCCATCTTCGTCAGCCCCGCATTCAGGCCGAGCAGCCCGACCAGACCCGGCCAGTCCCCGGCGAAGTTGGCGACGGTGAGAATCGGCCCGCGATGCGTGCGCAGGCCAGCGAGCACGTGGTGGCTGTACTGCCACACCGCCTCGGCAACGATGAGTGGCGCATCGACGGGAATGCTCTTGAACACCTCAAGGCCCATGCGCTGGCTGCGGATGAAGCCGTGGCCGAGTTCGGGGTCGACGCCGTTGGCGCGCACGACCTCCCAGCCGAGATCGGCGAAAGCCGCGGTGACGTCGGCCTCCATCTTCTCTTGGACGGCCCAGCCGGCAGTGTTGGCGGACTCGCGCAAGTCGCCGCTCGCAATGAGCCAAGCCGTGCGCGGTGCTGTTGCCGGGCGTGAGCGCACGGTCGGGAAGTCGTAGCTGGTCATGGATGCTCCTTCGTCGTTGATGGTGGTGGTCTGGCGCATGGCTATGCCTGCGCGGCGGAGTTTGCGGCTGCCCGCTGGCGTTGGGCGAGGGCGTGGGAGAGATCGGCGGTGGCCGGGTACAGCTTCAGGTACTCCGCATAGAGGGCGTCGTAGTCTGCCGCGTCCTCCTGTCGGGCCGTGCGCAGTTCGGCCACAGGGTTCCAAGCCGTGATGGATACGGGCATGACCGTCGATGCGGCGAGGAACGCGGCTCCGAAGCTGGCCCCGATTGTCGTTCGCGGGATCACCTGGTCGAGGCCGGTGACATCGGAGACGATCTGTGTCCAGAGTGAGCCCTGTGTTCCGCCGCCGACGGCGAAGACACGGCGAATCGGTGCGCCGACCGCGGTCATCGCCTCTATGTTGTGGCGCACGCCGAACGCCGTTGCCTCGAGTGCGGCCCGGTACAGGTCACCGCGCGTGTGCGAAACCGTGAGCCCCGCGATGATGCCGCGCGCATCCGGGTCTGACACCGGCGTGCGTTCGCCGGCGAAGTAAGGGAGCATCAACACCCCGTTCGCGCCCGGGCCGGAGGCCTCGGCCTCGCGGAGCAGCTCTGAGTAGCCGGGCCGGCCGAAGAGTTCGCGAAGCCACGCGGTGATGGCGCCGGACGTGGCCATTCCGCCTGCAAGGGAGCTTGTGCCGCGAAATGCACCGACCGTGCTCCACATGGACGGCGTCGATACCGGTGTGTCGACGGTGTTGACGAGGAACATCGTCGTGCCGTACATGAGCATGAGGTCACCCGGCTCAGTCGCGCCGACGCTGACGGCCTCCGACCACGCATCGATCGTTCCTGTGATCACGGGGATGCCGGCGGGGAGCCCGGTTTGCCCAGCGGCCTGCTCGCTCAGATTGCCCGCGACATCCCCCGGCCAGGCGAGGGGCGGGAGCTCAATCTGGCCGACGATGTCCGCTGCCCATTCCTCGTTCCAGCCTCCCGTCGCCGTGTCGAAGAGCGGTGTGCACTGACTCGCGGAATGGACGTCGAGCACATAGCTCCCGGTGAGTTTGCGGACGAGCCACGAACTCGGCATGAACAGCCTGCGGGCGCGCGCATACACATCGGGCTCGTGTTCGCGGACCCAGAGGATCTTGGGCCCAACAGCCTGGCTTGAGAGCTGCGACCCGCCACGGCGCATGATTTCGGTTTCACCGAGTCGCGAGTTGAGATCCGCAATCTGCACAGTCGCCCGTGTGTCGACGCCGTAGAGGAGGGCCGGTCGCAGCGGGGCATCATCCTCGTCGGTCAGAAGCAGGCACGGCCCCATCCCGCTGACGCCGATGGCGACGATCTCCTGCTCGCAATCGCGGGCGAGTTCGCCTGCAATCTCGCAGAACTCCCGCCACCAGATGTCCGCAGACATCTCCACATGCCCAGGCTCAGGCCGATCGACGGCG
>JBEVGZ010000035.1:0-3585 GCA_040511515.1 Microterricola sp. | reverse complement strand
ACCCCTCTCGTTCGCTCTGTGCACGGCCAGGAGTCGGCAGGATCGTCCGGGCCTGCACCCCATTCGTTCGCTCTGTGCACGGCCAGGAGTCGGCAGGATAGTCTCGGCCTGCACCCCATTCGTTCGCTCTGTGCACGGCCAGGAGTCGGCAGGATAGTCTGGGCCTGTACCCCATTCGTTCACACCACCGGCAGGATCCATGCAGCGCATTCTGAAGGAGCGTGACCGGCTGCTGCGCAGGACCGTGCGCTACTCCGGCCTCGGCTCCTGTGCCTTCGCGGCGGTCTGCGTGTTGTTGCCCGGCGCGGTGTCGATCCTCACGCTCGCGGCGACCTTGGCGTTGCTGGCGATCACGGCCATCGCGCACTACTTCATCGGTGAGCGTGGGACGCCGCTCTGGAGCGCGATCTGCCTCGTCTCCGGTAACTTCGCGATCCTCCTGCTCGGCATCGATCCCGGGGAATCCGGCATGATCGGCGTCGACCGTGATCCCAGCATCGCCGCGGTCGCGGCCATCTCGGTGATCGGCGCGGGAGCGCTCGGCGCGCTCGCGCTGATGGCGACGGTGAGCCTGCCGCGCCTGCTGCTGCTCGGATTCGGCTTCCTCGTCACCTGCGCGAGTGTCGCGATCTCCACCGCGCCGCGCACCTTCCCCGACTCGACGCCGCTCCAGCTCACCATCGCCGCCTGGGTCGCGATCGGCGCAGCCGGGTGGTGGATCGCGCAGAGCGTTCCGCGCGTGATGCAGCGCATCGCCAGCATCGGCAGGGCCCACCACGCCGAGCGCCTCGCCAGCGAGGCGGAGGCCCAGCGCAGGCAAGACGCCCGGCTGCTCCACGACACGGTGCTGGCGACCCTCACCCTGCTCGCCCACTCCGGCGTCGGCGTCAGCGCGGCCGCCCTCCGCCATCAGGCGGCGGATGACGCCAAGCTGCTGCGTCAGCTGCGCCTCGGCGGTGTGCCGACACCGCAGCGCTCTGGCGCGTACACGCTCGAGCCGGTCGCGGAGTCGGCCCTCGGCAACACGCTCGAATCGGTCAAACAGCGCTTCGGCCGGATGGGCCTCGACGTCAAGTGGCACGGCAGCGGTCAGGTGTTGCTGCCGAGCGACGTGCTCGACGCCTTCCTCGGTGCGCTCGGAGAGTGCCTGGAGAACGTGCGCAGGCACGCCCAGGTGGCAGAGGCCGACGTCACCATCACCGATGACGAGCACACTCTCCGCGCCATGATCACCGATGCGGGTGTCGGGTTCAACCTCGGCGAGGTCGACCCTGCGCGTCTCGGCTTCGCCGAGTCCGTCGTCGGCCGCCTGCGTGAAGTGGGCGGCAACGCCCGCCTGTTCTCCTCGCCGGGGGCAGGCACAACCGTCGTGCTCGAGGTGCCGAAGAACGACGAGGTCTTCGGGCACGAGCAGATGCGATCGGACGGTGCACGATGATCGGCAGGCGGCGCGCGGCATCCGGTGGGCGGCACGGCACGGCCGGCGAGTCCAGCAGCGGCATCGAGGAGAACACGCTCGGCGTGATCGTCGGTCGCGAACGCAAGCAGCGAGACCCATCGCTCACCTTCCGCCGCGCCGAGCGCACGGTGTCAACGACGAGGGCGAACCAGCGCGGCCTCGGTGGCCGCGACCTCGCGGGCGGCATGATCGCCGGAAGCATCGTGATGTCGCTGTTCCTGCTCTGGCGCAGCGTCGACCAGTGGAGCGAGTACCCGTCGCCGTGGCTCGTCCTCGCGGCCTGGATCGTGCTGCTCATCACGGCGGCCGGAGCCCTCACGGGTGTCGCCATGCACGGCGGCGTGATGCCACGGTGGCTGTTCGTCGTGACCCTCGGCGGCCTGGCGGTGGCCGTGCTACTCGACCTCTCCGCGGTCTGGGGGCTGGCCGATCAGAGCATCTACCCCACCGCGGCCGTCGCCGCCGGTGTCATGATGACGCCGCTCGTCAGCGTGCGGGAGACCCGCGAGGTGATGGCCGCAACGGCCGTGCTCGGCGGCGTGTTGCTGTTCGCGGCCATCGCGGAGGGCCGCAGCGACATCCTGACGCTGGCCCCTGAGCTCGTCGCCATGGCGATCGCCGTCTGGCTCCCCCTCATCGCCATTTCCGTCGTGCGCGCGTTCCGGCGCATGGTGCAGCTCGAACTCGACCTCGTGCTCGTCAAGAGCGCCGTCGACGCCCCGCGACTTGCCGTTGGCATGCTGGCATCCGAGGAGCTCGTCCGCCTCGACTTCGATGCGGAACAGCTGCTCGACGACGTCGCGGAGGGGCGGACGCCGCTCCCCCTGCATCCGGATGCCGCGAGCGCCGCATCGCAGCTGGCCACCCAGCTGCGGCTCCACCTCGTCGAGGGCCGCAAGAAGACCTGGCTGCACAACGCCATCACCGAGTCCGAATTCTTGGCGCCAGCAGTCTCGATCGACGACCCGGCGAGCCTGGCCGGTCTGCTCTCCCGCGCGCAACGCGACGCCATGCTGATCGCCATCTGGCTGCTGGTCAGCGACACCGAGCGACGTGACGTTATGTTGCACATCGAGATCGGCCCGCGGGCCCCGGTGACCCCAGAATCGCACCGAAAGATCCGGTTTCCGATCTTTCTTCACGCCACGGGTGTGCCACGGCGCAAAGTAGACCCTGCGACGTGGGAAGCTATCTCTAGTGTTGGCCCACATTCGGAGTACACGCGCAAGGGAGACCTTCATGTGGAGATCGAATGTGCGGTCGACAATCCGGTGGATGCGTAGGGCATCAGTGCACCGTGACGTGCCTGTGCACAAGGAGGAATGAGTGGGAAACCCGGCCAACAAAATCCGTTTGGCACTTGTCGACGACCACAAGATGCTGCTCGGAGCCCTCACCGAATGGATCCGCGGAGCTGCGGATGACATCAACCTCGTCGTCTCCGCGACGACGTGGCCAGAGCTCCTCTCGCACCCGCAGTTCCCTGTCGATGTCGTGCTGCTCGACCTCGACCTCAAAGACAACATCCCTATTTCGCTCAAGATTTCAACGTTGAAGACAACGGGCGTCAAGACCGTGCTCATGAGCACGTACTCCGAGCCGGCCGTCGTGCGTGAAGCGCTCGCCGCCGGCGCGCTCGGCTACCTCGTCAAGACCGAGGAGGCCGACATGATCGTCGAGGCCATCCGCGCGGCGAACAAGGGCGAGTCGTACATCTCCGAGGAGCTCGACCTCGCGCTCACCTCCGGCAACCGCGGAGACACCCCGCGTCTCAGTGCCCAGGAGCGCCGTGTCATGGCCCTCTACGGCGCCGGCGAGCCGGTGAAGGCCGTCGCCTTCCAGCTCGGCATCTCGGAGGAGACGGCGAAGTCCTACCTCAAGCGCATCCGCGAGAAGTACCGCGTCGCCGGCTTCGACGTCGGAACCAAGGTGGCGCTGCGCAAGCGCGCCATCCAGGACGGAATCCTGCTGCAGACCGACTAGTTCGTGCATGCGAAACGGGCGGGTGGGCCAAGCCCCCCCCCCCGTTCGCCAGCACCCAAAACTCGGGGTGCCGCCCGCTTGCCGCCAGGGAGGCCCGCCTTGGCCGCCCCCCCCAGGTTGCGACCGCGAAGCCCGCCACCCCG
>JBEVGZ010000034.1:0-6651 GCA_040511515.1 Microterricola sp. | reverse complement strand
GATGTGCACAAGAGCTGTGCTGCAATCGAGGGGGCGCGGAGCTGTTAGACTTTCGTGAGCAGTGCTGTGTGCACTGACTACGCGTGCCCATCAGGCAACACTTCCCTTCGGTCCTTACTTCGTGAGAAGCGGGTCGGTCGTGTGCTGGGCACCAGGAGTGGTGATCGACCGATCATCGCTGAAACCGAGAACAAGGAGACCGCCTCATGGCCGTCGTAACTATTCGCCAGCTGCTCGACAGCGGCGTTCACTTCGGGCACCAGACCCGCCGTTGGAACCCGAAGATGAAGCGCTTCATCCTCACGGAGCGTTCGGGCAGCCACATCATCGACCTCCAGCAGTCGCTCACCTACATCGACCGCACCTATGACTACGTCAAGGAGACGGTTGCCCACGGTGGCACCATCCTCTTCGTCGGAACCAAGAAGCAGGCTCAGGGCTCCATTGCCGAGCAGGCTCAGCGCGTCGGCCAGCCCTACGTCAACCAGCGTTGGCTCGGCGGTCTGCTCACCAACTTCCAGACGGTCAGCAAGCGCCTCGCTCGTATGAAGGAGCTCGAGGAGCTCGACTTCGACGACACCACCAAGGGTTTCACCAAGAAGGAACTCCTGATCAAGAAGCGCGAGCTCGCCAAGCTGCACAAGTCGCTCGGTGGTATCCGCAACCTGACCAAGACGCCTTCGGCTCTCTGGGTTGTCGACACCAAGAAGGAGCACCTCGCCATTGACGAGGCGCGCAAGCTCGGTATCCCCGTCATCGGCATCCTCGACACCAACTGCGACCCGGACGAAGTCCAGTACCCGATCCCGGGCAACGACGACGCCATCCGCTCCGTTGGCCTGCTCACGCGCATCATCGCCGACGCAGCAGCCGAGGGCCTGATCCAGCGCCACCAGAAGCCCGAAGAGGGTGCAGAGGTTGAGCCTCTCGCCGCATGGGAAGCCGAGCTTCTCCAGGCTTCTGAGACCGCTGCAGACGAGACCACTCCTGCGCAGTCCTCCGCCGAGACCGAGAAGGTTGCCGACGTCGCACTCGCCGCCGCCGAAGCCGACTTCGTCGAGGGCGAAGTTGCCGCTGTCGTCGCCGAGGTTGCTGCAGAAGACGCAGCCGCCGAGACCAAGTAAGGAATTTCCGGATGGCTAACTTCAACATTGCCGACCTGAAGGCGCTGCGCGAGCAGCTCGGTACCGGCATGACCGACACCAAGAACGCTCTGGTTGAGGCAGAGGGCGACGTCGCGAAGGCGACCGAGATCCTGCGTCTCAAGGGTGCGAAGGGCAACGCCAAGCGTGCCGACCGCTCCACCAGCGAGGGCCTCATCGCCGTCAAGGAGACGCCGGGCGCAGTCACGATGATCGAGCTCGCATGCGAGACCGACTTCGTTGCCAAGAACGACAAGTTCATCGCACTGTCCGAGCAGGTTCTCGAGGCTGTTGCAGCCGCGGGCGCGACGACCGTCGAAGAGGGCCTCGCGGCTCCGGCCGACGGCTCGACCGTTGCCGACCTGATCGACCAGCAGGCCGCAACGCTCGGCGAGAAGGTGGAGCTGCGCCGCGTCGCCGCCCTCACCGGCGACGCCGTTGCCGTCTACCTGCACCGCACGTCCAAGGACCTGCCGCCGCAGATCGGTGTTGTCGTCTCCTACAGCGGTGACGACGCCGAGACCGCTCGTGCGATCGCTCAGCACATCGCGATGTTCGACCCGCAGTACCTGACTCGCGAGGAGGTTCCGACCGACATCGTCGAGAAGGAGCGCGAGATCGTCACCGAGATCAGCCGCAACGAAGGCAAGCCGGAAGCGGCTCTGCCCAAGATCGTTGAAGGCCGCCTCACCGCGTTCTTCAAGCAGGTCGCGCTTCTCGAGCAGGACTACGCTCGCGACAGCAAGATCCAGGTCAAGAAGGTCGTCGAGGACTCCGGTCTGAACATCACGGGCTTCGCCCGTTTCAAGGCCGGCGCCTAATACGCCATGGAGGAGTCCGGATCACATTGTGGTCCGGACTCCTTTTCTGTGCACTGACACAGCGCTACACACTAAGTTTTAGAAAACACCTCTGGAAGGATCCACTCGAATGACTACGACGGAAAAGAAGCGCAGGGTCCTTCTCAAGCTCTCGGGTGAGGCATTCGGCGGCGGTGCTCTGGGTGTGAACCCGGATGTCGTCAGCGGGCTGGCCCGTGAGATCGCGGAGGCCGCGAAATCCGTCGAGATCGCCATCGTCGTCGGTGGTGGAAACTTCTTCCGCGGTGCTGAGCTCTCGCAGCGCGGCATGGACCGTGGACGCGCCGACTACATGGGCATGCTCGGAACCGTCATGAACGCCCTGGCGCTGCAGGACTTCCTGGAGCAGGCCGGCGCCGAGACCCGCGTGCAGTCCGCGATCTCGATGACCCAGGTCGCCGAGCAGTACATCCCGCGCCGCGCAGAGCGCCACCTCGAGAAGGGCCGCGTCGTCATCTTCGGCGCCGGCGCCGGTCTGCCCTACTTCTCGACCGACACCGTGGCCGCCCAGCGTGCGCTCGAGATCGACGCCGAGATCGTGCTCGTCGCCAAGAACGGCGTCGACGGCGTTTACTCCGACGACCCCCGCACGAACCCCGACGCGCACAAGATCGACCGCATCACCTACCAGGAGGCGCTCCAGAGCGGCCTCAAGGTGGTCGACTCGACGGCGTTCAGCCTGTGCATGGACAACGGAATGCCGATGCAGGTGTTCGGAATGGCGCCGGAGGGCAACGTCACCGCCGCCATCCTCGGTGCCGACCTCGGCACCATCGTCAGCAACTGACAACAACTAAGCTTGAACCACCATTACCTGAAGGAGTCGCCGTGATCGCGGATGCCCTGTCCGATGCCGCCACCCGTATGAGCAAAGCCGTTGAGGTCGCCAAGGACGACTTCTCCAGCATCCGTACCGGGCGTGCCAACCCTCAGCTCTTCCAGAAGATCATGGTCGACTACTACGGAACGCCGACCCCGCTGGCACAGCTGGCCTCCCTGGCGAACCCCGAAGCCCGCACGCTTCTCGTGACCCCCTACGACAAGGGCGCGCTGCGCGACATCGAGCAGGCCCTGCGCAACGCCCCGAACCTCGGCGCCAACCCCTCCAACGACGGCAACGTCATCCGGGTGACGCTTCCCGAGCTGACCGAGGAACGCCGCAAGGAGTTCGTCAAGATCGTGCGCACCAAGGCAGAAGACGCCAAGGTCGCCGTGCGCAACATCCGTCGCAAGGCGAAGGACGAGCTCGACGCGCTGAAGAGCGAGGTCGGAGACGACGAGGTCGCCCGTGGCGAGAAGGAGCTCGAGGCCGTGACGAAGAGCCACGTCGACGCCATCGACGACGCTCTGAAGCGCAAGGAAGCCGAACTGCTCGAGGTCTAGGGGCTTCTCATGCAGAATGTTCCGGATGCCGACCCGACGCCTGATGGCGACACACAGGGTCGAGGGGCGAAAGCCGAGTTGCGCGCGCAGATGAAGGCCACCAAGGCCGAACTGCGCGCGCAGGCGCACGCCACGAAGGCCGACATCGAGCGAGGTTTCGACGAGGCGCGGGCGCATCTGGATGCCACGAACGAGCGCATCAAGGCGCGCACCGGCCGCAACCTCGTGCTGGCGATCCTGATCGGGCTCGCGCTCGGCGCGGTCACGGTGTTCAGCCTGGTCGTGGTCAAGGAGATCTTCATGATCTTCGCGGCCGTGCTCGTGCTCTTCGCCAGCTACGAATTCGCCTCTGCGCTCCGCCTCGGCGGTTTCCGCGTCCCGCGCGTTCCGACGGTCATCGCGGCCGTCGCCGTTGTACCGGCCGCGTTCTACGGCGGAGCGGCCGGCCAGTGGGTGTCGATCCTCCTCGGCACGCTGTTCGTCGTGCTCTGGAGGCTGGCGGAGCAAGCCAGCGCGCGAGTGCGCACCCCTGCGTCGGCCGTGCTGCCCGATCTGGGCGCATCCGTGTTCGTGCAGATCTACGTCACGTTCCTCGCCAGCTTCGCCGTCGTGCTCGTCGGCCAAGACGGTGGTGAATGGTGGACCCTCGCCTTCCTGATCGTTGTGATCGCAGCCGACACCGGCGCCTATGCAAGCGGACTGGCGTTCGGCAAGCACCCGATGGCCCCGGTCATCAGCCCGAAGAAGACCTGGGAGGGCTTCGCAGGCGCCGCCGTTGCGACGATCGTCGCCGGTGTGCTGCTCGGACTCTTCATGCTCGACCAGCCGTGGTGGTTCGGACTCATCTTCGGTGTCGCCATCCTGCTCAGCGCGACGCTCGGCGACCTCGCGGAGTCGCTGATCAAGCGCGACATCGGCATCAAGGACATGAGCTCATGGCTTCCAGGGCACGGTGGCTTCCTCGACCGCCTGGACTCGATCCTACCGTCGGCGGCCGTCGCCTTCGTTTTCTACCTGATTTTCGCGTGATGACCGACAGCTGCCCCGCAGCACCCACAGACGCCGAACCGGCGCACAGATTGAGGAGAAGAGATCGGTGAGTACGACCTTTCCCCGGGCACGCCGCCCGAAACTCGGCTACAAGATCGAACAGGTCGAGGAGTTTCTGCGTACAGCGCGTGCCGTGTATGACGGCACCGCCCCGGCCGGCACGGTTCTGACCGCCGACGGCATCCGTCGCACCGCGTTCGGGATGCAGAAGAACGGCTATTCGACCGCACACGTCGACGCCGCGCTCGAGCGCCTCGAGGATGCCTTCGCCGCGCGTGAGCGTGACCAGGCTGCCCAGTCGATGGGTGACGCCGCCTGGTTCCAGGAGGCGCGCACCAGCGCGCAGGAGATCCTGAACCGCATCGCGCGCCCGGCCAAGCACCGCTTCCAGCGAGTGAGCTTCCTGACGACCGGCTACAGCGTCGACGACGTCGACCGCTTCACCGGCCGCCTGGCGTCGTACTTCGAGAAGGGAACGCCGATCACGGTCGACGATGTGCGCACCGTCGTGTTTCGCCCGCAGCGCGGCGGGTACCGCGAGGTGCAGGTCGACATCGTTCTCGACGCCGTTGTCGACGTGATGTTGGCCGTTCGCTGAGCCACACCGTGATCGCTCCCGCTCCGCTTCGCGGTTCTCCGATAGCATCGAGGAATCGTGGGTAGACATTCCGGCATCATTGAGCCCGTTCGCACCGCTGTTGCGGTCGCGGTGCCGTATCGCAGACCCCGCTCCCGCGGTCGTGTAGCGCTGTTCACTTTCGCGTTCACCGCGGCCGCCGCGTTCGTGCTGGTCAACATCGTCGATCCGTACTCCGGTGCCGTCGCGTCTCCGTACTTCCAGGTCGGCGACCGCTTCGGCGGCCAGCCGGCACAGGCCGTCTCCGTCGTTGGCGACTACGAGACGACCATCGTGCACGACAGCTTCTCGGCCGAGGCCCCCGCGCCGCCGCCGCCCCCTGTCGTCGAGACCGCATCCAGCTCCGGCTGGGCGCCTCCGGCCATTTCCCCCGACCCTGGGTCCGCTCAGGCATACGCTCAGGACGCCGTCGCGGCGCGGGGCTGGGGTTCCGGCGAGTTCGATTGCCTCGTCGCCCTGTGGAGTCGCGAATCCGGATGGCGCGTGAACGCGTATAACGCGTCCAGCGGCGCATACGGCATCCCGCAGTCGCTGCCAGGCTCCAAGATGAGCTCGGCAGGCTCGGACTGGGAGACCAACGCCGGCACGCAGATCGAGTGGGGGCTCGGCTACATCGGTGGCCGCTACGGCACACCCTGTGGCGCATGGGCCCACTCGGAGGATGCCGGCTGGTACTAGGCGCATCGCTGCCTAGAATGGAAGAATGCCCCGCAACAATCGCCCTTCCCGCCGCGCCTCGGAGCAGCCGGACGACGATCAGAACGGGCTCGGTCGGCTCCTCGCGGGCTGGAAGCGCACGGAGAACAAGCGTGACGGGGAGTGGTTCGTCCAACCGGTCACCGGTTCGCAGTCCGGCAAGCGCTACATCTGCCCCGGATGCAGCCTCGACATCGCTCCAGGCATCGCCCACCTCGTGGCGTGGCGGGCCGACGCCATGATGGGCGACGAGGCAGCGCTGGCAGATCGCCGGCACTGGCACAACCACTGTTGGAGGCTCAAATGACGACGTCGGAGATCGAACCCGGCACGGCCATCCGCGGTGGCATGGAGCTACCAGCCCTGCGCGAGAACATCGAGCTGCACACCAGCGATGGCCTGACGCTCGTCGGCGAGCTCGCCCTGCCGCTCGGCCGCCCGCCCGTCGCGACGCTGGTGACGCTGCACCCGCTGCCGACCGCCGGCGGCTTCATGGACTCGCACATTCTGCGCAAGGCCGCGGCACGCCTGCCCGCCCTTGCAGACATCGCCGTGCTGCGCTTCAACACCCGGGGCACGAGTTCGCCACGCGGCACCAGCGATGGATCATTCGGCGACGGCGTCGACGAGCGCGCGGATGTCGCCGCCGCGATGGCGTTTGTCGCGGAACGCGGACTCCCGCACCCGTGGCTGCTTGGCTGGTCCTTCGGCACCGAGCTCAGCATCAAGTACGGCCTGGAGCACTCCATTGCCGGGGCGATCCTGCTGTCACCGCCGCTGCACCGCGCGACGGACGCCGAGCTCGCCGCGTGGGCGCATGCAACGGTGCCGCTCGTGGTGCTCGTGCCCGAGTTCGACGACTACCTGCGCCCGGTCGAGGCGA
>JBEVGZ010000033.1:0-7564 GCA_040511515.1 Microterricola sp. | reverse complement strand
ACTGCATCGGCTCCGCGCATCACGCATCCTGCAACCGTTAATATGGAGACCATGCAAAGTGTCGCGGCGGCCCTTGCCCGGCTGGGCGATCTTGCAGCGACGCCGGCTGTCTCCCGCTTGGCCGGTGCGTTCGAGGCGGCGGGCTTCGAACTCGCCCTCGTCGGCGGCCCGGTGCGCGACGCCTTCCTCGATCGCGGCACGAACGACCTCGACTTCACAACGAACGCGTCGCCGGATCAGATCCTCACGATCGTCACGCCGATCAGCGAGGCACAGTGGGACATCGGGCGCCAGTTCGGCACGATCGCCGCGAAGATCGCCGGAGAGACCGTCGAGATCACGACCTACCGCACCGACAGCTACGTCGACGGAACACGCAAGCCGGAGGTCGTCTTCGGAACCTCGCTCGACGAGGATCTCGTCCGCCGCGACTTCACGGTCAACTCGATCGCACTGCGGCTGCCGCAGATGGCCCTTGTCGACCCCTCCGGCGGAATCGAAGACATCCTTGACGGCCGCCTCCGCACGCCGGCGGCACCGGAGCAGTCCTTCGGCGACGACCCCCTCCGCATGATGCGGGCGGCCCGCTTCGCCTCGCAGCTCGGCTTCGAGCTCGACGCCGCTGCGTTCACCGCCATGACGGCCGGTGCCGAGAGCATCCGGCGCATCTCCATCGAGCGCGTGAACGATGAGCTGTCCAAGCTGTTGAAGACGGATGCGCCCCGCGCCGGTCTCGAACTGCTCGTCGACTCGGGCATCGCCGCGATCGTCCTGCCTGAGCTCCCCGCTCTCCGTTTGGAGATCGATGAGCACCACCACCACAAGGACGTCTACGAGCACAGCCTGACGGTGCTCGAACAGGCCATCGGATACGAGAAGTCGCGCGGCAAGCTGCAGAGCCCCGACCTGATCCTGCGCCTGGCCTCGCTGCTCCACGACATCGGCAAGCCGGCGACGCGGCGGCTCGAGCCCGGCGGAGTCGTGAGCTTCCACCACCACGACTATGTCGGCTCCAAGCTGGCGAAGAAGCGACTGCGCGAGCTGCGCTTCGACAATGACACCATCGCCGCCGTCGGCCTCCTGATCGAGCTGCACCTGCGCTTCTTCGGCTACACCGAGGGCGCGTGGACCGACTCGGCGGTGCGCCGCTACGTGCGCGACGCCGGTGACCAGCTCGAACGCCTGCACATCTTGACGCGCGCCGATGTCACGACGCGCAATCGGCGCAAAGCCGACAGACTCGGATTCGCCTACGACGACATCGAGGCGCGCATCGCGCAGCTGGCCGAAGAAGAGGAAATGAACGCGGTCCGGCCGGATCTGGACGGCGAGCAGATCATGAGCCTGCTCGGCATCCGCCCGGGGCGCGAGGTCGGCGAGGCGTACCGCTTCCTGCTCGAGTTGCGGCTGGACGAAGGCCCCCTCGGAGAAGCCGTCGCGACCGAGCGGCTGCTCGCCTGGTGGGCCGCCCGCGACTGATCGCGTGGCTGCCATGCGCAGGGTAACCGCCCACTGGTAGCGTTCGACGCGGAGGTGTCGTGAATCTGCGCAGAAAATCCCTGTTGACCGGGGCACTGGGCGCCCTTGTCGCCGCGTTGGCGCTGGGCAGTGGAGTGCTGCTCGCCGGCGCGATTGCCGGCTCCGGCAACACGATCGTGACCGTGCGGGTGTGGGACGACAAGGTGGCCGATGCCTACAAGGCCTCCTTCGCGGCGTTCCATGAATCCAACCCGGACATCACGGTCGACGTCACGGTGATTCCGTGGACGCAGTACTGGACCCAGCTCGACGACGACGTCGCTGCCGGCCGCGCCGATGACATCTTCTGGGTGAACAACTCCTATCTCACCGACCTCGCCGCCGACGGCAGGCTGATGGACATCGACGACACGCTCGGTGCCAGGGCGAAGAACGACTGGGACCGCACCGTCGTGCGCGAATTCACCCGCGACGGCATCCTCTGGGGCGTTCCCCAGCTCTCGGATGCCGGCATCGCCCTCTATTACAACAAGGCCATGCTGGCCAAGGCAGGCATCGACCCGGCGACGCTGGAGACCGCGACCTGGAGCACCGACCCTGCCCAGGACACCCTGCTGCCGATTCTGAAGGCGCTCACGCTCGACAGCAGCGGGCGGTCGGTGAGTGACCCGGCATTCGACGGTTCCGCCGTGACCCAGTTCGGCTACAACGCGGCCAACGACCTCCAGGGGATCATCCTGCCCTCGATCGGATCGAACGGCGGGACGTTCGACGCCGACGGCATCTACACCTTCGGCGAGGAACGGGCGGCGCAGGCCATCGGCTACCAGGTCGATCTCATCAACACCCACCGCGTCGCGCCGTCGGCGACCGCGAGCAACGCCGACTCCGACTTCTCCCGCGATCGATTCGTCGACGGCGGGATGGCGCTGTTCCAGTCAGGCCTCTACAACCTGCCCTATGTCTTCGAGGGCGCAGAGTTCGAGTGGGGCGTCGCATCGATGCCCGCCGGGCCGGCCGGCCGTGTCTCGGTGACGAATGGCATCGTCGCTGCGGGCAATGCGGAGACCGCTCATCCCGAAGCCACGACCAGGGTGCTGAAATGGCTCGGCTCGACGGAGGGCAACAGCTACGTCGGATCGAGCGGCGCGGCGGTGCCTGCGGTCGTTGCGGCGCAGCAGGCCTACTTTGACTTCTGGGGCGGCAAAGACGTCGACGTCGCGAAGTTCTTCGAGGTACTGGCCGATGACGCCCCGACCATCACGCCACCGGCGACGGCGAATTTCGCCGAGGTCGAGGCGGCCTACCGTCCATTCATGAACGAGGTGTTCGCCGGCACCCTTCCGGTCGCGGATGGCCTGCGCCAGGCGCAGGATGCCGCGAACGCCGCCGTCGCGCCGAAGTAGCGGCAACGGGCGCCATCCGAGTGGCGCTCAGGCGCGGCATCCGTTACCCTTGGAAGGTTGCTCACGTGCCGGGATCTCTGGCCTCCGTGTTCAACACATGCACAACCCTCCTGTTGCAGAACGTCTGCAGCCGTTTTAGTCCGAAGGAGGTGGGTTAGTCATGCACCAGTACGAACTGATGGTTATCCTCGATCCCGAGATCGATGAGCGCACAGTTGCTCCCAGCCTTGACAAGTTCCTCAACGTTGTTCGCAACGATGGTGGAACGATCGACAAGGTCGACATCTGGGGCCGTCGTCGTCTCGCCTACGAGATCAACAAGAAGACCGAAGGCATCTACGCCGTCGTCGACTTCACCGCAGAGCCCGCTACCACCACGGAGCTTGACCGCCAGCTGAAGCTCAGCGAAGCAGTCATGCGCACCAAGGTGCTGCGCGCAGAAGAGGGAATCGCTCAGGTTGCCGCTGCACAGAAGCTCGCCGAGGAGAAGGCCGCCCGCAAGGCTGCCGCTCCGGCCAAGGCTGCGAAGGACGCTTAGTCCCGATGGCCGGCGAGACCGTAATTACCGTGGTGGGCAACCTCACCTCAGACCCCGAGCTGCGTTACACGCAGAACGGACTGGCGGTTGCCAACTTCACCATCGCTTCCACCCCGCGCACCTTCGACCGTGCGAAGAACGAGTGGATCGATGGCGAGGCACTGTTCCTGCGCGCAAGCGTGTGGCGTGAATTCGCTGAGCACGTAGCAGGTTCGCTGACCAAGGGTTCCCGCGTTATCGCTTCCGGGCGTCTCAAGCAGCGTTCGTACGAGACGAAAGAGGGCGAGAAGCGCACCAGCTATGAGCTGGATGTCGACGAGATCGGCCCTTCGCTTCGTTACGCGACCGCGTCTGTCACGCGTGCCCAGTCTTCCGGTGCCCCCCGCGGTGCTGCCCCTCAGGGTGGCAACTTCGGCGGAGCAGTCGAAGAGCCGTGGGCTCCGAGCGCCCCTGCTGCCTCTGGCGGCCAGGACGTCTGGAACACCCCGGGCAGCTACAGTGACGAGACCCCCTTCTAGGCCCTTGGGCCGGCTTCCGGATGCCGCATTGCGCGGCAACCGGGTGTAAATACTTCAAGACAAAGGAAATACCATGGCTGGAAAGAGCAGCGGCGACCGCCGCAAGCCACTCCGCGGAGCCAAGGGTGGCAAGAACGCCGCTCCCGCGAAGTCCATCCGCGTTGGTGTCATCGATTACAAGGATGTCCCGACGCTTCGCAAGTTCATCTCTGAGCGCGGGAAGATCCGCGCCCGCCGCATCACAGGCGTTTCCGTGCAGGAGCAGCGTCTGATCGCCCGTGCCGTCAAGAATGCCCGCGAAATGGCCCTGCTGCCATACGCCGGCAGCGGACGCTGAGGAGCAAAGACATGAAACTGATTCTGACGCACGAGGTCACTGGCCTCGGCACCCCCGGTGATGTCATCGAGGTCAAGAACGGCTACGCCCGTAACTACCTGGTTCCGCAGGGCTTTGCCGTGCAGTGGAGCCGCGGTGGCGAGAAGCAGGTCGAGCAGATCAAGGCCGCTCGCGCGGCTCGTGAGCTCGCCACGCTCGAAGAGGCACAGGCCCTCAAGGCCGCCCTCGAGGGCGCCAAGGTCAAGCTGGTCGTCAAGGCCGGCGCTGAAGGCCGTCTCTTCGGTTCGGTGAAGACCACCGACATCGCTGACGCTGTTGCTGCTGCCGGACTCGGCACCATCGACAAGCGCAAGATCGAGATCCCCAACGCCATCAAGGTTGTTGGAACTCACGAGGCCACGGTTCGTCTGCGCGACGAGCTCTCGGCTGCAATCACCCTCCAGGTGGTAGCCGCCAAGTAGGCGTAAAACTCAACGGTACGGCGGCGGGCTTCGGCTCGCCGCCGTATCTGTTTAAGCGGCATCCGTCCAGCGCAATACCCCCATTCTGTGCACAGGCGCCCACGATTGTGGGCCGAGATCTGGGCTGTGGAAAACTACTTTTTTCACACAGCTGTGCATAGATTTTATGGCCGGTCAAGAGGTGTTTTTCGCCAAAAGAAAGTCTGTTGTCCACAGCTGTTCCCACAGGCTTTACACAACACCGGCGGCGTTTCGCGCAGATTGTGCACAGAGTTATCCACAGGCCGGGTTGAGTTGCCATGACGCTGTCCGTATCGTGGCTGCAGCGGCTCTCGTGAGCCTGTCGCAGCGGCTGGCGCTGATTCGCTTTCGTGCGACAAGCAGCAGTGTCAGAGGTACCCGCTATCACTGGATATGGGTTCAGCTGTTCCCGACCCACCCCTTTTTGACCGGCGCAGGCCGGTAGTCCAGTTGCCGAGGAGGCACCGCGTGTCGATCGCTCACCTGGGGCTCGCAGATTCTGCCGAGACCCCACGCTCCGAGTCCTATCGCACCGAGCGCACCCCTCCACACGACCTGCTCGCCGAGCAGAGCGCGCTGGGTGGCATGCTGCTCTCCAAGGATGCCGTCGCCGACGTCGTCGAGACGCTCCGCGGCCCCGACTTCTACATCCCCAAGCACGAGCTCATCTTCGACGCGATCCTCGCGCTCTACTCGCACGGCGAGCCGACCGACGTCATCGCCGTCACCGATGAGCTCACCAAGCAGGGCGAGCTGGCCCGCGCCGGTGGTGCCGACTACCTGCACACCCTGACCAGCCTCGTGCCCACCGCGGCGAACGCCGGCTACTACGGCTCGATCGTCGCCGAGCGCGCGCTGCTCCGCCGCCTCGTCGAGGCCGGCACGCGCATCGTGCAGATGGGCTACGCCGGCGAGGGCGAGGTGCTCGACCTCGTCAACAACGCCCAGGCCGAGATCTACTCCGTGACCGGCAGCACCGAGACCGAGGACTACGTTCCGCTCACTGATGCTGTGACCGCCGCGATGGACGAGATCGAGGCGGCATCTCACACCGACGGTTCGATGACCGGTGTCCCCACCGGATTCGCCGATCTCGACGACCTCACCAACGGCTTCCACCCCGGCCAGATGATCATTGTCGCCGCGCGACCGGCGCTCGGAAAGTCGACGCTTGCTCTCGACTTCGCCCGCTCCGCAGCCATCGGCCACAACATGCCGGCCATCTTCTTCTCCCTCGAGATGGGGCGATCAGAGATCGCCATGCGTCTTCTCTCCGCCGAGGCATCCGTGCCCCTGCAGAACATGCGCAAGGGAACGGTCGACGCCCGCGACTGGACGACGATCGCCCAGGTGCGCGGCCGTATCAACGATGCCCCGCTCTACATCGACGACTCCCCCAACATGACGCTCGTCGAGATCCGCGCCAAGTGCCGCCGCCTCAAGCAGCGTGTGGGCCTGAAGATGGTCGTCATCGACTACCTGCAGCTGATGACATCGGGCAAGCGCGTCGAGAGCCGCCAGCAGGAGGTCTCGGAGTTCTCGCGTGCGCTCAAGCTCATGGCCAAGGAGCTGCAGGTTCCGGTCATCGCCCTCTCGCAGCTAAACCGTGGTTCTGAGCAGCGTGCCGACAAGATGCCAGCGATCAGCGACCTGCGTGAGTCCGGCTCGATCGAGCAGGATGCCGACATGGTCATCCTGTTGCACCGTGAGAGCGCCTACGAGAAGGACAGCCCGCGCGCCGGTGAGGCCGACCTCATCGTCGCCACGCACCGCAACGGCCCCACCCGCACCGTCACCGTGGCCTTCCACGGCCACTTCTCGCGCTTCGCGGACCTCGCCCCCAGCTAAACCGGCTCGCGATGTTCTCGTCAATCGATCATTGGGGGGAGAATGCAATGCGTTCAATGAACCCGGTGGCAGGCAACCCCTGGCCGCAGGACATGCTTATCACCGTCGAGGATGACCCACACGCGCTTGTCGACCTCCTATGGATTCGAGAAGCGTGGAGCCTTGACCCCGTCGGAGACGATCTCCCGCCTCTCCTCTCGGACACTCCCCTTGAGGCCCGCACAGCCACCGACGCGTCGGGCTGGGTCGGGACCTGGCGTGACGCCTGGCCCGCGATGTGGAAAGCATGCCTTCAGCACGCCGGCCGGGTTCGCGATCACTCGATGTTCGAAGAACTCGCTGCAGCTGCGGTCGGGTCAGCCGAGCGCGCCGAGCTGCTACACCAACTCATCGGACCGACATGGCGAGACGAGTTCGGCGACGACGCATTCACGGCCGAGTACGAGACTTGGAACCAGGCCAGATTCGACGCACTGTCTCGACGCTTGGCGCGCCCTCTTGAAGAACAGCCGGAGCGTGCCTCTCTTCCTGAGCTGATTGCCGCATGGCAGGAGGGGCTGAGTACCATCGTGGTCATTCCATGCGTGGGATCCTTCACGAGAGTTATCGGCGAGCACGCCCTACTCGCGACAGCTGAAACCCGCGACGACTCGAATCGGTATGGCCAAGCGCTGAAACAGTTCCGGTAGAAGTGGCTCGATGGGCACCTGGGTTGCTCGGGCGCAGTGCGGCATTTGTGGTGCTGGTCGTTCAACCCGCCGCGCGGTCGATGACCTATAGACTCCGCGTGATGGAGTGGGGCGACCATGTTGCCGGGCGTGAAGCGCTAGCCGAAAAGCATCAGGCCGCAGAGCGGCAGCATCGGAACCGTTGCCTGGGAATCGAGGATGGGCGCCGCCGGCGTCAGCGTGACCGCCTCAGATCCGCGGACTCCAGAGGACTTCCTCGGAGTGACA
>JBEVGZ010000032.1:0-5269 GCA_040511515.1 Microterricola sp. | reverse complement strand
GCAGCAGAGCTCTCGCCGCCCACGGGGCGCTTGAGATAGGCGACGAGGCCGCCCTCAGGGCCGGTGACGATCTGCACCAATTCCCAGCCCTCTGACCCCCAATTGTTGAGGATCGCAGCGGTGTTGTGGATCATCAGCGGAGTCGTGATGTATTCCCAGCGAAGCATGGGGAAGCCTTTCAGGATGGGTCAATGAGGGGCCTCGGAGAGGGCTCGCGCATGGCACACGCGGGCCGACCACGGTGGTTTTTCAGCTTTTCGCCTTAGGCTCCACTATATGTCTGAGCAAAAACGTACGGTCGGTGGCGCCCTCGGTGGCCTCCTCGGCTTCGTGGGGATGAGCGCCGTCGCCGGTGTACTCGTCGCCGCAGCAGTGACCCCCGCCATCGCCCTCTCCGGCGTCGCAGCCAGCAGCTCGATCAACATGTTCGAGAACCTGCCCGGCTACCTGGAGATCGGGGATCTCGCGGAGAGCTCCAACATCTACGTGACGTACCCAGACGGAACTCCGGCCAAGATCGCCACCTTCTACGACCAGAACCGCCAGTCGGTCGCGTGGGAGGACGTCTCGCAGTTCGCCAAGGACGCGGCGATTGCCGGCGAGGACCCCCGCTTCTACGACCACGGCGGAGTCGACCTGCAGGGCACCCTCCGCGCTGCCGCCAGTCAGGTCGTTCCCGGCATGTCCAGCTCCGGTGGCTCGTCCATCACCCAGCAGTACGTGAAGAACGTTCTCCTGGAGAAGCTGGTATCGAAGGCGACGACCCAGGAAGAGATCGACGCCGCGTGGGAAGAGGCGGCCGGATTCTCGACCGAGCGCAAGCTTCAGGAGATGCGCTATGCCATCACCTTGGAGAAGACCTACACCAAAGACGAGATCCTGCTGGGCTATCTGAACATCGCCCTCTTCGGCGGCCGCGTCTACGGCATCCAGTCCGCGGCCCAGTACTACTTCGGCGTGAACGCCGCCGACCTCACCATTGAGCAGTCGGCAGCATTGTTGGCCGTCGTGAACAACCCCGAGCACCTGCGCTTCGACCACCCGGACGACGAGGAGAACGGTGCGGCCAACGGCTACGCCGAAACCCTCGACCGCCGGGACTACATCATCGACAAGATGCTCGAGCACAAGAAGATCTCACCTGAGCAGCATGCGGCAGCGGTCGCGACGCCGATCACCCCGGTCATCACCCCACCACGGACGGGTTGTGCGACCGCCGGCGGCTCTGCCTACTTCTGTGACTACGTCACGAAGGTCATCGAGAACGACCCGGCGTTCGGGGCGACAGAAGACGACCGCAAGCGCCTGCTGGAACGCGGGGGACTCGAGATCTACACCACACTCGACATCGACCTCCAGCTGGCCGCTGAGAGCGCACTTGCCAGCTATGTTCCCCAGGTCGCCGAGGGCATCGACGTCGGCGGCGTCATCGTCAGCGTGCAGCCGGGAACCGGCAAGATTCTCGCGATGGCGCAGAACACGATGTACAGCCAGGACGCCGATGTGCTCGCCCAGGGCAAGCAGTACTCCGCCGTGAACTACAACACCGACATTGAGTACGGTGGCTCGAGCGGCTTCCAGCCTGGCTCCACATACAAGATCTTCACCGTCGGTGAATGGTTGAAGGAAGGTCACTCGCTCAACGAGAGCATCGATGGCCGCAAGCGCAGTGACTGGGGCATGTTCCGCGACAGCTGCAACGGCCCAACGGCCGGTGGCAGCTGGGCGCCCGGCAACGACGAGGGCGGCAACGGCGGCACCTACACCGCCCTGAGCTCCACCATGAACTCGGTGAACACCGGCTTCGTCGCGATGGCCAAGCAGCTCGACCTCTGTGGAATCAAGAAGATGGCCGAGTCCTACGGTGTGCACCGCGCCAACGGAGATCCCCTCGGCAGCACGCCGAGCACGATCCTCGGCACCGAGGAGATTGCCCCCCTCACGATGGCAGGCGCCTTCGCCGGCGTCGCGGCCAATGGAATGGTGTGCAAGCCGAACGCCATCGCCAGCATCTCGCACCGTGACGGCAGCCCGGTTACCCTGCCAGACGGTTCGGAGCTGAAGATCCCCAACGGCGAGTGCGCCCAGAGCGTCGACCCTGAGGTGGCGGCCGGAATGGCGTACGCCATGCAGAAGGTCATGAGCGGCGGAACCGGTACGTCCTCGGCCAACTACACCGAGCCGTGGATGCCGATGATCGGAAAGACCGGTACCAGCGACAACAACGAGGCCACCTGGATGAGCGGAGCGACCACCAAGGTTGCCACCGTCTCCGGCGTGTTCAACGTCGAGGGTCACGTGAACCTCCGCAAGACCTACTTCCCGGGAATCGGCACTCGTGCCGCCGATCTCCGCCACGAGATGTGGCCGATCGTGATGTCGGTGGCCAACAGTAAGTACGGCGGAGACTCCTTCGCTGAGCCACCGTCGGGCGCGCTGAAGACCGTCTACGCATCGATCCCCGACGTGCGCGGCAAGAGCCTGGCTGAGGCGCAAAGCCTCATCGAGGCGGCCGGCTTCGGCTTCGCGGACGGCGGCCCTGCTGACTCCGAGCTTCCCGCCGGTCAGGTCTCCGGCACGAGCCCGGCTGGCGAAGCTCCGCGCGGCTCCGTCGTCACGGTCAATACCAGCAACGGCCAGATGGTCCTGCTGCCCGACGTCATCGGCAAGAGCTTCGATGAGGCCAAGGGTGCGCTCGGTGGATTCTCCGTGAACCAGACGGAGCAGGCCGTCACCGACAAGAAGCAGGATGGCAAGGTCATCGCCAGCGATCCCGCAGCCGGAAGCCCGGTCAAGTCCGGCGCGACGATCACTCTGACCGTCGGAAAGTTCGACGACAAGGGCACCGACGGCAAGGGCAACGGCTAGTGGGTCAAGGCTCACGCGCGGCGGCCGCGATCACCTCGGTGGTCGCGGCCGCCGGTCTTGCTGCCCTCGCTTGGGGAACCCTGGTCGAGCGGAAGCGCTACACGCTGCGCGAGGTCACCGTTCCTGTGCTGCCGGCCGGCTCCGAACCGCTGCGGGTGCTGCACCTCTCCGATCTGCACATGGCTCCGTGGCAGCGCGACAAGCAGGAGTGGGTGCGCTCCCTCGCCGACCTTGAGCCCGACCTCGTCGTCGACACCGGCGACAACCTCGGCCACGTCGACGGGATCCCCGGGGTCGCGTACGCCCTCGAGCGATTCCACGGAATTCCCGGCGTCTTCGTCAACGGCTCCAACGACTACTTCGGTCCCTCCCCCAAGAACCCGTTCCTGTACTTCAGCGGTCCTTCCGGAAGCCCCCGCAAGGTCGCAACGCTCGACATCGACGCGCTGCACCGGGTGTTCGACGATCTCGGCTGGACCGATCTGAACAACAAGGCCGCGGCCATCGACATCCGTGGAACGCACCTCGAGTTCTTCGGCGTCGACGACCCGCACCGCGATTTCGACCGGCTGGAACTGATCACCGGCGCCATCGACGAGCTGCGCGCAGAGGACCCGCTGCTCGACGAGCAGTGGCCAGACGGCCCGGATGCCGCTGCGCCCCGCCCCACCGCCACGATCGGGGTCGTCCACGCCCCGTACCAGCGCGTGCTCAACTCCTTCGTCAATCACGGCGCCCAGCTGATCCTCGCCGGGCACACGCACGGCGGCCAGGTGTGCATTCCGGGAATCGGTGCGCTCGTGACCAACTGCGACATCCCCCGCGACAAGGCGAAGGGGCTGAGCCTCTGGCTGCACGGGCTGCGCTCGGCGTTCCTCAACGTCTCCGCGGGCCTCGGAACGTCGATCTACGCGCCCGTCCGCTTCGCCTGCCCGCCAGAGGCGACGCTGTTGACGCTCGTCGCCGCGCCGTGAGCCGAAATTTCCCGGCCAGGAACCCCCAAGTGGCAATCGGCGGCTGGAATATCCGCTATTCTTATTGAGGTCCTAACGGACTATGGCTCTCGGGTCATCGGGGTATGGCGCAGCTTGGTAGCGCGCGTCGTTCGGGACGACGAGGTCGCAGGTTCAAATCCTGTTACCCCGACAGTGATGTGAAACATCGAGCAGAGAAAGCCCCTCCTTCGGGAGGGGCTTTCTTCGTACCCGCCGGCAGACACAGGCGGTGCATGCCCGACGATCGTTCCGCACGTGGATGCCGCGTGCCCTCTACGCTGGGACGATGCACTCAGCAGCGACGCAAACGGCAACGACGGCCCCGACCACGTCAGGGCGCTCGGCAGCGCCTCATGCGCGCACACGAGGCCGCCAGCGCGCGCTGCGCCTGGCGTTCGGCCTCTACCTGCTGGCGTTGTGCGTGATCGTGTTCGCTCCGCAGCCAGACGCCGAGCGGTTCACCGGCATCGTGGCCGTCATCGCGCGCGCCTTCGAGCCATGGGGCATCCCGTTCGAGATCGGGTACCCCGTGCTCGAGTTCTCGGCGAACATCGCGCTGTTCGTACCGTTCGGAATACTCGTTTCGCTCATCGCGCCGCTCTGGCATCCGTGGCTCGTGATCGCATCAGGCCTCGCCGCCAGCTGCCTCATCGAATTCACGCAGACGGCGCTGCCGTCGCGCTTCCCGACGGCATCCGATCTGCTCGCCAACACGCTCGGCACAGCGCTCGGTGTCGCGTTGCTCGCGCTGTTCGTGCGGCTGCGCTCGCGCGCAAGCAGCTCAGCCTGATCGACCCGCGCTATCGACTCGGCGTGGCCAGCTGAGCGCAGTCGTTAGGCGACCGCGAGCTCGCGTTCCAGCAGCCCTTCGACCACGCCGACCGTGTCGCGCCAGCCGTGCACCGCGATGCAGCTGACGCCCATGGCCTTCACCGGGTAGTCGTTGCCACCCTCGTCGAGCCGGTCGCCGACGAAGATCATCTCGTCGAGCGAGATGCCCGTCGCATCCACGAGCTTGCGCATGCCGTATGCCTTGTCGACTCCGCGCTTGGTGATGTCGATGGAGGTGGATCCGCCGGAGCGCACCTCGAGATCGGTGAGCTCAGCAGCGACGGCGTCACGCAGCGCGCCCTTCTTCGTGCCATCCGTGTCCCACGCCGCCTTGGCGTCGACGGGGGCCTGCTGGCCGAGCGCGGAGAAGGTGATCTGCGAGCCGCGATCCTCAAGAATCGGTCCCCACGTCTGCTCCTCCCAGAAGCTGAGTGCGCGGGCGTTGCGCTCGACGGATTCCAGGGCGCGCGACTTCTCGTCGTCGGTCAGTACCTCCGCGTAGCGCTGAACCCACTCGCCGTCCGCGAACTGCAGGTACTGCGTGCCACAGGTCGGCATCAGGTGCAGGCGCGAGA
>JBEVGZ010000031.1:0-2665 GCA_040511515.1 Microterricola sp. | reverse complement strand
AGAATGCTGGGGACAGAGAGATCAATTCGCTCCTGTCCTTCGGGCGGATTTTCAGCACCCCGCTGTCCTCGACCTCGTAGGAACCGTCGTATGTCTCGGTTCCCTCGGCCGTGATCACGATGAATTGCATCCGTGCAGCATAATGTGAAGGCCGGGCCGAAGGGGAAGGTCACCGCTGCGCCTGGACCTGGCGAGGCTGCCGAAGGCCGGCAGGGCTCGTGTCGCCGCGTCCATCGAACGGTTCATCACCGCACAGGCGGGCACCGGGCCGGAAACGGCTGAAGCTGCGGCCGAAGCAACGCGAGATGACACTCGTATGCGTGCATATAGTATGTGCACATGACAACTTCGTATACGTATACGCACGCCGTCGAGACCGATGTCGCGCCCGAGGCAATCTGGGCACTGTATGAGGATGTGACTACCTGGCCCAGCTGGGACGCTGAGGCGGAGCTGATCACCCGCGATGGCCCATTCCAGGCGGGCACAACAGGCACGATGAAGTTCGTGGGTCAGGAGCCGTTGGCCTACCGGCTCGCAAAAGTGGAACCGCTGCGCGAGTTCGTTGACGAGACGCCCCTGGGTGCACTCGTCGTCCGGGTCAGCCACCTACTCTGGCCGCTGCCGGACGGACGCTTGCGGATCACCTACTCGGCTGAGATCGACGGGCCCGCAGACGAGGCACAGCAGGTCGGGCCGATGATCACCGCCGACTTCCCGGGGACGATGGCGTCGCTTGTCGCCTTGGCGAAGGAGCGCTCGTCATAGCGCCGGCGCGACCAAGCTCCCGGTTTGACACACCGGAGCAGAGCCCCGGCTTCCTGCTGTGGCGCGCCACCCTGTCATGGCAGCGACGGATCCGCTCGGTGCTCGAGCCGCACCAGTTGACCCACGTGCAGTTCGTGCTGCTCGCGTCGTTGTGGTGGCTGGCCGACCACGACGATGAGCCGCCTACGCAGGTTCGGCTTGCCCAGCAAGCCGGTACCGACCCGATGATGACCAGCCAGGTGACGCGCAAGCTGGAGACGCGCGGCCTGCTCGAACGAGCGCTTGATCCGACGGACAGCAGGGCGCGGCGCTTGCGCCTGACCGCCGCTGGTCGCGCCCTGGTCGGCCGGGTGATTGCGGACGTCGAAGCCGCGGACGAGGCTTACTTCGCCGCACTGGGTCGACAGCGCGAAGCGTTCGTGCAGGCTCTTCGAACGCTGGAGTCGGCGTCGGTGCCGTAGGGAGGCAAGACGATGACAGACGTGACAATGAACGCCGTGCGGCTGCATGGGCTCGGCGATCCGGCGCGGCTCAGGTATGAGCGCGTGCCGAGGCCGAAGCCGGCCGCCGCGGAGGTGCTGGTCCGTGTTCACGCCGCCGCGATAACGCGCGGCGAGCTCGACTGGCCTGAGGACCGGCTGCCGGCGACGCCGTCGTACGAGTTCTCCGGCGTTGTCGCCGCGACGGGCCTCGGGGTCGATCGGGTGCAGCCCGGCGACGCCGTGTACGGCCTGAGCGACTTCGACCGTGACGGGGCGGCCGCCGAGTACATCGTGGTTCCAGAGGATGTCTTGGCGCCCAAGCCGGAGGCCCTCGGTCACGTCGAGAGTGCGGCGATCCCGCTCGCCGGGCTGAGCGCGTGGCAGGGCCTGTTTGACTACGGCAGCCTGTCACGCGGGCAACGCGTGCTGATCCACGGTGCCGCCGGCGGCGTGGGCGGTTTCGCGGTCCAGCTGGCCCGTGCTCGCGGCGCTCATGTCATCGGCACCGCGTCGGCCGGGAATGTGCCGACCACACTCGAGTTGGGCGCGCACGAGGTTGTGGCTCACCCCGATTCACGCTTCGAGGACGTCGTTGATCCGGTGGACCTCGTATTCGACACCGCCGGCGGGGAGCGGCTCGAGCGCTCACCGAGCGTCGTGCGGCCCGGTGGCAAGCTTGTCTCGATCGCCACCGAACCGCCGCCCGTTGCGGCAGGCCGCGGCATCGAGGCTGTCTACTTCATCGTCGAGCCGAATCGCCAGCAGCTGATGGAGCTGGGCAGGCTCGCGGCCACCGGTGAACTGCGCGTCCCTGTCGACCAGATCTTCCCGTTGCGGGACGCGCGAGCTGCATTCGAGCGAAGTCTCAGACGAAATCGCCACGGCAAGATTGTCCTCAATGTCGCCGCCCACCCGTGAGGAACGATGCCCACTACCGGTGCCGCGCATCTGTCGGATGGCGCCTTGCCGCCGCGCTGTATACCAAGGCCGGCGGCACCCCCAAGAATGTGGCGCCCGGGGGGCCTGCTCGACGCGGACATGGCGTACGTCGGAATGCCCACGGGGTACGCGAACCCGGCAGCGGCGAACCCAGCGTCCTCATCTGCTGCTCCTAAATGTTCAACGCCCATGTGGCGGACTCGAGTTCGTCACCTACGACGTCTCCGGTGAAGTCAACCCCCGCAACCCCGCTACTGATCCGAGCGCCAACGCGCACCGTCCTGTCCCGCCGAGCCTCAACGTTCAACGGGAACACACCGCCAGGGCTAGAGCCCAGCGGTTCGAGCGCACCAAGCAAGCACGGCGGGAAGGGTCTGCCGGTAAAGGGTGTAGTTATGTCCGCCTGAAGGCAAGACGATTGTCGCGACGTTCGGGTAGCCCCTGGTTTGCGCGATCATCTGTTTCGAGTCGGCGTA
>JBEVGZ010000030.1:0-8072 GCA_040511515.1 Microterricola sp. | reverse complement strand
GCAAGCTCTACCTGCCCGTCGTGCAGTCGCTCGTCTACAACTACGGGCACGTGAACGTGGAGTCGCAGTTGGCGCAGTCGCGCTCGCTGCTGCACTGGGTGCGCAACGTCATCCACGTGCGCAAGGCGCACCTCGTGTTCGGCCTGGGTGACATCCGGGTGATCCCGACCAACAACGACTCCGTGCTGGCCTTCGTGCGGAGCTATGCGGGCTCCGGGCTGCAGGGCAGCACACACTACAACGAACAGCCGGAGTCGGTGCTCTGCGTCTTCAGCTTCGCGCACAATCCCGTCGCGGTCACGATCACGGCCGAGGACATGGCCGGCACCCGGCTCTACGACCTCTTCGGCGGCGGCGTGTTCCCGAGCTTCGACGAGAACGGCTCGCTCACGCTGACCATGGCAACGCAGAGCTTCTTCTGGCTGCACTGCGGCTGAGCCTGTGGCGGGGCGGGGCTCCCGGATGTGTCTGTGCTTGGCCATAGAGTGATGGCATGAACGCACTCAGCTGGTCCGCAACACTCGCCGTCTTCGATCTCGAGACAACCGGAATCGATGTGGAGACGAGTCGCATCGTCACCGCGAACGTCAGCGTGATCGGCGCGGACGGCGCCGTGCAGGAGCGCAGCGACTGGCTGCTCGACCCCGGTGTCGAGATCCCCAGCGGCGCGACGGCCGTTCACGGCATCACGACGGAGCGCGCTCAGGCGGACGGGATGCCGGCCGCCGAGGGCGTCGGGCAGATCGTCGAGCGCATCCGCACGCTGCTCGCGCAGAACGTGCCCGTTGTCGTGTACAACGCCCCGTACGACTTCACGATCCTCAACCGCGAGGCGCTCCGGCACGGACTGATCGTCCTCGGCGCTCCGAGCCCCGTCATCGACCCGCTGGTGATCGACAAGGCGGTCGACCGCTACCGCAAGGGCAAGCGCACGCTCGAGGCCGCAGCGGCCTTCTACGGCGTGCCGCTGGATGACGCGCACGATGCCGGCGCAGACGCCATCGCGGCCGGCCGAGTCGCGCAGGCGATCGCCCGCGAGCACGGCGCCGCCCTTCCGGCCACCGCGGAGGCCCTGCACGAGCAGCAGGTCACGTGGGCGGCGGAGCAGGCCGCCAGCTTCCAGCAGTACATGCGCGCCAACCGCGACCCCGGCTTCACCGCCGACGGTTCCTGGCCGCAGCGCTGAACGACGCGTTAACGCACACAGGGCAACCGGCGAAAGCCGATTGCCCTGTGTGGTTGGCGCTGTGCCGTGACGTCTTTAGGCGCCGAAGCCCTTGAAGCGCTGGTTGAACTTCTCGACGCGTCCGGCCGAGTCCATGATGCGCTGCTTGCCCGTGTAGAACGGGTGCGACTCCGAGGAGATTTCCACGTCGATGACGGGGTAGGTGTTGCCGTCTTCCCACTCGATGGTCTTGGCGCTGCCGACCGTCGAACGGGTCAGGAAGGTTGCACCCGAAGCAAGGTCGCGGAACACGATCGGTGCGTAAGTGGGGTGGATTTCAGACTTCATCGAATTTCCTAGCGTTGAAAGTTATTTGTGTGTTGAGACTGGTGTGATCTGTCTTGCCGATCACAGTCCGATCAGGCGAGAAAGCTTGCGGCCCGGGGGCCAGCTACCGAGCTTAGCAGAATTCGGGCTGTCAGACCGCACGTGCGCCGAAGCGCCCGTCCTGCTCGCTCAGCTCGATCCCGAGACCGAACGCTTCGGTGAGCACCTCGGAGGTGAGCGCCTCGGCGAACGGTCCAGCGGCGACGACCCGACCGGCCGCGATCACGAGCGCGTGCGTGAATCCGAGGGGAATCTCTTCCGCGTGGTGGGTGACCATGACGATGGCCGGGGCGTTCGGCGACTGAGCGTAGCCGCCGAGCAGGTGCAGCAGTTCTTCGCGCGCACCGAGGTCGAGGCTGGCGGCCGGCTCGTCGAGCAGCAACAGCTCCGGGTCGGTCATCACGGAGCGCGCGATCTGCACGCGCTTCTGCTCGCCATCGCTGAGGGTGCCGAACAGGCGCTCGGCGAGGTGGTCGAGCTTCCACTCGGCCAGAACCCGCTGTGCACGACGGGTGTCGAGCTCGTCGTACTCCTCGTTCCAGCGACCCGTCACCGAGTATGCGGCGGTCAGGACGACGTCGAGAACCTTCTCGTTCTTCGGGATCGTCCTGGCCATCGCGGTCGACGCGAAGCCGATCATCGGGCGCAGTTCGAACAGGTCGACCTTGCCCAGCTGCTCCTCGAGCACGAGGGCGGTTCCGCTGCTTGGGTGCAGTGCCGCTGCGGCGATGCGCAGCAGCGTGGTCTTGCCCGCGCCGTTTGGACCGAGCACGACCCAGCGTTCGTCGGGATTCACCGTCCAGTTCACCGAGTCGAGGATTGTGTTGCCGTCGCGAACGACGGAGACGTCTGTGAGCTGAAGAACGCTGGCCATGCTCCTATGCTACCGAGCCGCGGCGACCGCTCAGAGCAGGCTGGCGTAGATCTCGCGGGTGCGCGCCGCGATCTGCGTCCAATCGAATTCCTTCTCGGCACGCTCCCTGCCCGCAGCGCCCATCACCGCGGCGCGCTCGGGGTCGCTCACGACCTCGGTGAGCACCGCCGCGAGGTCGGCCACGAAACGGTCGGGATCGATCGGAGTGCCCGTGCCGTCATCCAACTGCTCGATCGGTACGAGGCGCCCGGTCACGCCGTCGACGACGACCTCGGGGATGCCGCCTGTTGCCGTTCCGACGACGGGCAGCCCACACGCCATGGCCTCGAGGTTAACGATCCCGAGGGGTTCGTAGACCGAGGGGCAGACGAAGGCCGTTCCCGCGGTGAGCACAGCGGAGAGCTCGTGCTGGCTGAGCAGGCGGTCGATCCAGACGACCCCGTCGCGCTCGCGCTGCAGCACCTCGACGCCCGCACTGACCTCGGCCATGATCTCGGCCGTGTCCGGTGCACCCGCGCAGAGCACGAGCTGCACATCGGCCGGCAACAGCCGGGCCGCACGCAACAGATAGGGCAGACCCTTCTGCCGCGTGATGCGCCCGACGAAGACGATCGACGGCCGATCGGGGTCGATTCCGAGTGCTCGAACGGTGTCGCTGTCCTGCAACGGCTTCCACCGGTTCAGATCGATGCCGTTGTAGACGACGTGCACGCGCTGCTCGTCGAGCGACGGGTAGGAGCGCAGGATGTCGCGGGCCATACCGCCGCTCACCGCGATGACTGCGTCCGCTGCCTCGAAGGCCGTCTTCTCGACCCAGCTCGACACGCGGTAGCCGCCGCCGAGCTGCTCGGCCTTCCACGGGCGGAGCGGCTCGAGGCTGTGCGCGGTGACCACATGGGGAACATCGTGCAAAAGTTTGGCGATGTGTCCCGCCCCGTTTGCGTACCAGGTGTGGGAGTGCACAAGGCTGGCGCCGGCGACATCCTGAGCCATCGCGAGGTCGACGCCGAGCGTGCTGAGAGCCGGATTGGCACCGGCCAACGTCTCGGGTGCGGCGTAGGCGACGGTGTCCGGAGCGTTGCGCTCCGCGCCGAAACAGCGCACGACGACGTCGATGTCTGTGCGGAGCGCGCGGACGAGCTCCGCGACGTGCACTCCGGCACCGCCGTAGACCTCGGGTGGATACTCCTTGGTGAGCAGATCGACTCGCATGGGGCAACGCTAGCGCAGCCGCGTCGACACAGAGCGGAATGCGTCTAGGAAGTGTCATTCGGCTGCCCTAGGGTGAAGTCATGAAGCCCAAGAAGATCTTCGGAATCGTCCTCGCCGGCGGCGAGGGCAAGCGACTGATGCCGCTCACAGAAGACCGTGCAAAGCCAGCCGTTCCCTTCGGCGGGCACTACCGCCTCGTGGACTTCGCCCTGTCGAACCTGATCAACTCCGGGCTCTCGCAGATCGTCGTTCTGACGCAGTACAAGTCGCACAGTCTCGACCGTCACGTCTCGCAGACGTGGCACGTCTCCGGCGTCGTGAACTCGTACATCGCCTCCGTGCCGGCGCAGCAGCGCCTGGGCAAGCGGTGGTTCAGCGGCTCGGCCGATGCGATCCTGCAGAGCCTCAACCTGCTGCGCGATGAGAAGCCGGACATCGTCGTCGTCGTCGGTGCCGATCACGTCTACCGCATGGACTTCAGCCAGATGATCGAGGCGCACATCACGTCGGGCGCAAAGGCGACCGTTGCCGCCATCCGCCAGCCCATCGAGCAGGCCGACCAATTCGGCGTCATCGATGTCGACCCCGATTCGCCGGAGTCGATCCGGGCATTCCTCGAGAAGCCGCAGAACCCGGTCGGTCTCGCCGACGCCCCGCACGAGGTGCTCGCATCGATGGGCAACTACGTCTTCGACGCCGACGCCCTGATCGACGCCGTGCTGCGCGACGGGGAGCGCACAGACTCCAGCCACGACATGGGCGGCGACATCATCCCCGACTTCGTGGCCCGCGGCGAGGCGGGCGTCTACGACCTCCGCCGCAACGACGTGCCTGGTTCGACCGACCGTGACCGCTTCTACTGGCGCGACGTCGGAACCATCGACTCCTTCTTCGACGCGCACCAGGACCTCATCTCGGCCCTGCCCGTCTTCAACCTCTACAACGAGGCGTGGCCGATCTTCACCCAGCAGCGCAACTCCCCGCCCGCGAAGTTCGTCAGGGACGCGCACGGGGCGCTCGGCACGATGATCGACTCCATCGTCTCGCTCGGCTCGCTCATCTCCGGTGCCCACATCGAACGCAGCGTGCTCGGCCCGTGGGTGCACGTCGACTCCGGCTCCCAGGTGGTCGACTCGATTCTGTTCGAGCGCGTGCGCATCGAGGCGGGCGCCCGCGTCATCCGCGCCGTGCTCGACAAGGACGTCGTCGTCGAGCCCGGGGCGACGATCGGCGTCGACCTCGATCACGACCGCGCGCGCGGCTTCAGCGTGACGGCCTCCGGAATCACCGTCGTCGGCAAGGGTGTTACAGTCACCGCATGAGCTCGCCGCGTTTCCTCGTTGTCCTCGATGCCGATTCCACACTGATCCAGGACGAGGTCATTGAGCTTCTCGCGGATGCCGCCGGCTCCCGTGAACTCGTCGCCGACGTCACAGAGCAGGCCATGCGCGGCGAACTCGATTTCGCCGAGAGCCTGCGCGCCCGCGTCGCGACGCTCGGCGGCCTGCCGGAGAGCGTCTTCGCCGAGGTCGGGGCGTTGATCCGCCCGACGCCGGGGGTCCACGAACTGATCGCCGGCGTGCAGGCGGCCGGCGGACTCTTCGGGGTCGTCTCCGGGGGCTTCCACGAGCTCCTCGACCCCCTGGCGGCACAGTTCGGCCTCGACAGCTGGCGTGCGAACCGCCTCGAGCTCGAGGATGGCAAGCTCACCGGTCGTGTCTCTGGACCGATCGTCGACGCCGCAGCCAAGGCACACGCGCTGCAGGAATGGGCGGATGCCGCCGGCATCCCGCTCAGCCGCACGATCGCCGTCGGCGACGGGGCCAACGACCTCGCCATGATGGCCGTCGCCGGTCTGTCCGTCGCCTTCAACGCGAAGCCTCGGGTGCGGGCAGAGGCTGACGTCGCCATCGACGTCGCCGACCTCGCCCAGGTGCTGCCGCTGCTCGGCCTCAGGGGCTGAGCGGCTCAGTCTGGGCTAGTGGCCCATTCCGAGGCCACCGTCGACAGGGATGACGGCTCCGGAGATGTAGGCGGCCTCGTCGCTGCCGACCCAGGCGACGACCTTGGCGACCTCGCTCGGCGTGGCGAAACGGCCGGCCGGGATGTTCTTCTTGTACTCGGCCTGCTGCTCGGCGGGGAGCGCCGCGGTCATGTCGGTCTCGATGAAGCCGGGGGCGACGACGTTCGCCGTGATACCGCGGGCACCGAGCTCGCGCGTGATGGAGCGGGCCATGCCGACGAGAGCGGCCTTGGACGCGGAGTAGTTGACCTGGCCGGGGCCGCCGTAGAGGCCGACGACGCTGGAGATCAGCACGATGCGGCCGTAGCGGGCCTTGAGCATGCCCTTGGATGCCCGCTTCACCACGCGGAACGCACCGGTGAGGTTGGTGTCGATGACATCGACGAAGTCGTCTTCGCTCATCCGCATGAGCAGCGTGTCGCGGGTGATGCCGGCGTTGGCCACGAGCACCTCGACCGGGCCGAGCTCTGCCTCGATCGCGGTGAAGGCGGCGTCGATCGACGCGGCGTCCGTCACATCGGCCTGCACGGTGAAGGAGCCGGCCGGGCCCTCGCCGGAACGGGCGGTCACGGCGACGCGGTGGCCTTGCGCCACGAACTCCTCGGCGATGGCGAAACCGATGCCCCGGTTCCCTCCGGTGACGAGTACTGTGCGGGGCGTGGTCATGGTGTGGTCCAATCGGGCAGTGCTAACGAGGCGAACGGGCAAATCTGACCCAGTTTAGAGCGTCTTCGCCACCCCTCAGGAGACGTAGGCTTAAGGCATAGCCATGAAGCACGAATCCATCACCTCACTTCCCGTCTCCCCCGAGGTGGAGCGGCGCAATCGCATGCTCAAATACACGCTTGCGATGGGGATTCGTGTGCTCTGCGTGCTCTCCATGCTGTTCCTGAAAGGCTGGTGGCTGTTGCTGCCCGCGATCGGAGCCGTGGTGCTGCCGTACTTCGCGGTCGTCATCGCCAATGTGCCGTCGAAGGCGAAGTCGTCGAACATCCTGCGCCCCGGCGCAATCGAAAGGGCCTGGAAGCGCAAGAATGACTGACCTCATCGGGATGGGCCTCCTCGGCGGAGCGCTGCCCCGCGAAGCCTGTTCGCGCGCCGCGTGCTCGGCGGATGCGCGCTGGCGCATCGATTGGCGCAACCCACGCATCCACACCGGAGAGCGCTTCAAGACCTGGTTGGCCTGCGACGAACACGTCGATTATCTGCGCGACTTCCTCGCGGCCAGGGAGTTCCCACTCACCGTGAGCGCACTGGAGCACGCCCCGTGAGCGGCTGGCGCTTCCTGCTCAGCAAGCGCTGGGCCGGCTACCTGGCGCTCACCGTGCTGTTTGCGGTCGTCTGTGTCTTCCTCGGCAATTGGCAGCTCGCCCGCCGCGCCGAAGCGCAGGCCGAGATCCAGCGCGTCGACAACAATTGGTCGGCAGAACCGGTTCCGCTGGCCGAGGCACTGCCGACGCTCGACAGCTTCGATGAGTCGCAGAAGTGGCTCCCCGTCGTCATGGAGGGTGAATACCTCCTCGAGGACGAGTTGCTCGTGCGCACCCGCCCCCGTGCCGGGATGCCCGGTTTCGAGGTACTCACTCCCCTGCGGCTCGCCGACGGCACCGTCTTCATCGTCAACCGTGGCTGGTTGCCCACCGGTTCTGCTCAGGACGCCCCGGATGTCGTGCCATCCGCCCCGGAGGGAACCGTCACCGTCGTCGCCAGGCTCAAGGCCGGCGAGCCATCGCTGGCCGGCCGAAGCTCCAGCGGCAACCAGATCTCGACGATTCAGCTCCACGAGATCTCCGAACGACTGGGTACCGACAACTACACCGGCGCATACGGACTGATGATCTCGGAGAGCCCGGAGGCGATCGAGCCGCGCCCCCTCGCCGTGATCAAGCCGCCACGCGACGAAGGCCCCCATCTCTCCTACGCGTTCCAGTGGTACGTGTTCGCGATCATGGCCTTCATCGGTCTGGGTTGGGCGGCCCGTCAGGAGTTCCGCGCCGTCAACATCGACGATCCGGCCGAGCGCAAGCGCGCGGCTGCGCGTGCCACCAAGCAGTCGCTCAAGACGCGGAGTGATTCCGAGATCGAAGACGAGATCCTCGACAGCGCCCGCTAACTGGGAAAACGCCGAAATGGACTGTGTCTAAAGTCACATTTCGCGCGGAATCGACCGGAGCTGCCGCTGCCCGCGCTTAGCCTCTCCCCATGGCTGACGATGACCGGACACTCCTCGGCGCAACGGGCGCGTTCATCTCCTTCGTTGCGGTGAGCGCAATCGCATCCGTGCTCGTCGCCGCTGCCCTGACGCCGGCGGTCGCCGTCGCCGGGATCGCGGCCAGCAGCTCGATCGACATATTCGAGAGCCTGCCGGACTACGTGGCGATCGGCGAACTGGCAGAGGGCTCCAACATCTA
>JBEVGZ010000029.1:0-2573 GCA_040511515.1 Microterricola sp. | reverse complement strand
CGCGTTCCGGTGCCGGTGCGGTCGGTCTTCTGCGTGCCGGTGGCGAGCACCTCGCGCAGCAGGTCTTCGTAGGGGGTGGGGATCGTCGCACTCATCCCCCCGATCGTATCCCGCCCCGGCCTCATTTCGGCTGAGGATGCCGCACGGTCGCCGTTCGCGTCATGCACCGTCACACTGGCCCGCGCGGGGCGGCCGCGGCGTAGATTCACCGCATGGATTGGCCGTACGCCCTGATCGGCGCCCTCACCCTGCTCGCCGCGAGCACGGCTCTCGGCCTGCTCTGGAAGGCGCGCACCGGGCGGGCTGCGGCCACGGCCCCCGGAGCCCCACCGGCCATCGTGCGGGCCGCCGAGCTGGCGGATCCCCACAGCGATGCCGTCGCCCCGACCCTCGGTGAGCGCGCGACCCTGCTGCAATTCTCCACCGAGTTCTGCGCGCGCTGCCCACAGACCCGCACGCTGCTGGCCGGCATCGCGGATGCCGCAGACGGCGTCAGCGCGATCGACATCGACCTCGGCGCCCGGCCGGAACTCGCCCGCCGCTTCCGGGTCATGCAGACGCCGACGGTGCTCCTGCTCGACGCGGCCGGCGTCGTGCGCGCACGCATCGGCGGAGCCCCGGACCGCCGCACCATCACCGAACAACTCGCGCCGCTCCTCGAAAGGGACCCCCATGTCACAGCCATCGGTTGAACCGCTGACCCCGGCCGCCACCACAGCGACCACGGCGGTGGGCACGGACGCCCCTGCCGGAATCGACCCGCGCGGTCCGCGCTTCGGCGCAGCCATCACCGCGGTGCTGCTGCTCACCGTCGTCGCGCTCTCGCTCGCCGCCGCAGAGACGGCCGCGCTGATCGGGCTGGCCCTGATCTCTGCCCTCTTCGCGTGGGGCGCGTTCGCCGGCATCCAGCGCCATCCATACGGCGTGCTGTTCCGGACGTTCGTGCGGCCCCGCCTCGCGGCGCCCACCGAGTTGGAGGACCCGCGCCCGCCGACATTCGCGCAGGGCGTCGGCTTCGTCGTCACCGCGATCGGGGTACTGCTCGGCCTGCTCGCCATCCCGGCGGCCGTCGGGATCGCGGCGGCCGCCGCTTTCGTTGCGGCATTCCTGAACGCGGTGTTCGGCTACTGCATCGGATGCCAGCTTTACGTCCTGCTGCTGCGCCTGCGCGGTTAGGCTGGGGCCAGGAGGTTTCACAATGGCGCTGACCAGCGAAGCAACAACGGTATGGAACGGATCACTTTTCGAGGGCGCGGGCGTCGTCTCGCTCGACTCGTCGAAGGCCGCGGAATTCCCGGTGAACTGGAAGGCGCGCTCTGAGGGCGCCCCGCACACCACCAACCCAGAGGAACTGCTCGGCGCGGCGCACGCCGCCTGCTTCTCGATGGCATTCTCGCTCGCGCTGACGCAGGCCGGCCACACGCCGGACAGCATCCAGACGACGGCAGCCGTCACCTTCGAGCCCGGCAAGGGCGTTCTCGGCAGCCACCTGCTCGTCAACGCCGTCGTTCCCGGGATCAGCGAGGAGGAGTTCCACCGCATCGCTGAGGACTCGAAGGTGAACTGCCCCATCTCGCAGGCGCTCGCCAGCATCCCGATCACACTCGAAGCCGAACTGGCCTAGGTGGCCGACCGCTCTCTCCCGAACGTTCCCCGCACGCGTCGCCAGAAGGAGTCCCAGCTGCGGGTTCTGATCTCCGGCGCGTCCGGCCTGATCGGCACCGAGCTCACCCGCCAGCTGGAGTCGACCGGTCACACCGTTCTCCGTCTCGTGCGCCGTCGGCCGGAGTCGGAGAACGAGGTGAACTGGGCGCCGACCGCGCGCATCCTCGACTTCACGTTGATGAACAACGTCGATGCCGTCGTCAATCTGTCCGGCGCCTCGCTGGCCCGGCTGCCGTGGACGGGTGCGTACCGCAAGGAGATCCTGTCCTCGCGGATCGAGACGACGCACGCCCTGACGGATGCCATGCGCATGGCGTCATCGCCTCCGCCGGTGTTCCTCAGCGCCTCGGCCGTCGGCATCTACGGCGATCGGCCGGGCGAACGCCTGACCGAGACGTCGATGCGCGGCCACGGCTTCCTGGCCGACGTCGTCGAGGCGTGGGAGAGAGCGGCACACCTCGCCCCGGAGAAGACGCGTGTCGTCACCTTCCGCAGCGGCCTCGTGCTCGGCGCCGGCGGTGCGCTCGGCCGGCTCGAGACGATCACCAAGCTCGGACTCGGTGGCCCCCTCGGCAGCGGCGGTCAGCACTGGCCGTGGGTCAGCCTCTACGACGAGGCCGCCGCCATCCGGCACCTGCTGACCTCGCAGCTGAGCGGCCCCGTGAACATCGTCGGGCCGACCCCGGCGACCGCCGATCGTGTGACGAAGAGTCTCGCGACCGCGCTGCACCGGCCGTATCGTTTCGGCGTGCCGGAGCGTCTGGTGTCGCTGGCGCTGCAGGATGCCGGTGAGCAGCTGCTGCTCGCCAGCCAGAAGGTCGTGCCGGAACAGCTGCTCGCTGACGGCTTCAGCTTCCGGCACGAGACCGTGGAGTCCGCGATCGCGGCGATGCTCGACCGCTGAGCGC
>JBEVGZ010000028.1:0-8919 GCA_040511515.1 Microterricola sp. | reverse complement strand
CATCCTGCTCTTCAACGCCATCATCAACAACGCCGGCTAGTTCCCCTTCGGCGCCAACTGCACGCGCTAGAACAGGCGGCTGTGGGAGTCGTCGAGGCCGCGCATCGCGTCGTAGTCGAGCACGACGCAGCGGATGCCGCGGTCCTCGGCGAGGGTGCGCGCCTGCGGCTTGATCTGCTGGGCCGCGAAGACGCCGGACACCGGTGCGAGGTGCGGGTCGCGGTTCATCAGCTCGAGGTAGCGCGTGAGCTGTTCGACGCCGTCGATGTCGCCGCGGCGCTTGAGTTCGACGGCGACGGAGCCGCCGGCGGCATCCTTCGCCAGGATGTCGACGGGGCCGATCGCCGTCATGTACTCGCGCCGCACGAGGGTGTGCCCGTCGCCGAGCAGCTCGATCTGTTCGGCCAGGAGCTTCTGCAGGTGCGCCTCGACGCCGTCCTTCTGCAGGCCGGGGTCGATGCCGAGCGCGTGGGCGCTGTCGTGCTCGACCTCGTAGATGCTGACGACGAGCTTGTCTGCGGTCTTCGTGTGCGTCACGGTCCAGAGCTCGGTGATGCCGGCCTCGGCCTGTTCCGCGCTGGGCTCGCCGACCGTCAGGGTGCATGGTGGACTCATCCAGTTGAGCGGCTTGTAGCTGCCACCGTCGGAGTGCACGAGCAGGCTGCCGTCGGCCTTGACCATCAGCAGGCGCTTGGCCAGCGGCAGGTGGGCGGCGAGGCGGCCGGCGTAATCGACGGAACAGGTAGCAATGACTAGGCGCACCGTACGAGTTTAGACGCTGGCAGATGCCGCGACTCCGGTGGAAGCAGCGGGGCCATGACCGGCCTCTGCGCCACATTGTGTGCCTCCGCGCCACATAATGTGGCGCGGAGGCACAGGAACTGGCGCAGAGCGGGGATCGGTTGGGCGGTTGGGCGCGGGCGGCGCGCCGACTAGTTGGCGGGAATCCGGCGGGATGCCTCGCGGGCGGCCGGAGCGCAGAGCCCGGCGAGCACGAGCAGGCCGAGCAGCACGATCAGGGCGTTCAGGATGCCGAACTGCTGGCCGAGGAAGCCGAGCAGCGGTGGGCCCGCCAGGAATGCGCAGTAGCCGATGATCGCGACTGCGCTCACCCGGGCCGCCGCGTGCTTCTCGTCATCCGCGGCCGCCGACATGCCGACCGGGAAGCCGAGCGCGCAGCCGAGACCCCACAGCACGGTGGCGACGATGACGACGGGCAGGCTGCCGCCGCCGAAGATGAACAGCGAGAGGCCGGCGATGCCGAGTGCCGCGCAGGCGCGCAGCACGGGCACGCGGCTGAAGCGGTCGAGGATCGGGCCGCCGGCGACGCGGGCAACGGTCATCGCGGTCACGAAGACGCCGAAGACGATGGCGCCCGTGGTGTTGTCGAAGCCGTGACCGTCGACGACGGCGAGGGCGATCCAGTCGTTCGCCGAGCCCTCCGCGAAGGAGGTGCCGAGCACGATGACGCCGATCAGGAGCAGGCGGGTGTCGGCGAAGACGGCGAGATTCTCGCGGAGGCGGGCGACCCAGGGCTGGCGCGGCGCGGCGGTGTGCGGGTCGTCGCCGACCGACTCGCGAATGGGGATGAAGCGCACGGTGATGAACACCGCGACGACGATGAGCAGCGCGATGGCCGCGAGGTGGGCGGCGACCGGAAGGTGCATGGCCGATGCGCCGGCGCCGAGCGCCGCGCCGGCCATCGTGCCGAAGCTGAAGAAGGCGTGCATGAGCGGCATCAGCGTCTTGCCGATCTCGCGCTCGGCCGCCGCGCCCTCGACGTTCATCATCACGTCGACCGCGCCATTGCCGAATCCGAAGATCGCCATGCCGATGACGATGACCGGCAGCACCCCGAACACGCTGCTGCCGAGCCCGATGAAGACGAGGCCACCGGCGACGAGGCAGAGGCTGAAGATCATGCCGATGCGCGCGCCGAAGCGGGCCAGGATGGCCGCCGAGCAGGTCAGGCCGATGATCGAGCCGACCGACATGCCGAGGATCACGAGGCCGACGGTGTCGAGCGAGATCTGCAGATCGTCGCGCACCGCGGGAATGCGGGCGACCCAGCTGGCGACGCTGAGCCCGCTGAGGAAGAAGATCGTGAACACGGCATTGCGCCAGGCGACGAGGCCGCGTCGCTGGGTCGCCGGCACGGCCGCCGACGGTGTCGTGGTGGATGGTGAGGTCGACTCTGACATGCGTTCCCGATGCTCGGTGGTGGAGGCGGTGTCGTTCGCGCCTGAGATCCATCGTATCGAATCGATTCGATCCGTCTAAACTACCGAGGTGGGCGGAAGCCGGTCAAGCACGTCTTGCCGGGCGGTCACCGAGAGGAGCAACGTGATGACGGATGCCGCGGCACCCCATCCCCGGCCGACCCTCGCCGACGTCGCCGCCCACGCCGGCGTCTCGCCGTCGACGGCCTCGCTCGCCTTCAGCGGTTCCGGCCCGGTCTCGGAGGCGACCCGCGAACGCGTGCTGGAGTCGGCACGCCAACTCAACTACGCCGGCCCGGACCCGCGCGCCCAGTCGCTGCGCCGCGGCCGCTCCGGAATCGTCGGCGTCGTGCTTGAGGAGCGGGTGCGCGCCGCCTTCCTCGACCCGGTGAAGATCCAGATGCTCGACGGCATCTCCGACGGCATCGCCTCGATCGGCGCCGGCCTGCTGCTGCTCACCGACACCGGCGACGGTGCTGTGAACGTCGGCAATGCCCCGGTCGACGCCGTCGCGCTGATCGGCTGCAGCCCGCGGCTCGCCCACTCCGTCGCGCAACTGCGCCAGCGCGGCATCCCGATGGTTGCCATCGAGGGGCACGCGGGCGACGACATCATCGAGATCTCGATCGACAACGAGGATGCCACGCGCCGCGGTGCCGAGCACCTGCGCGCGCTCGGCCACAGCCGCGTCGCGCTCGTGACGCTGCCGCTGGACCCCGACCGCCTCGGCGGGCCACTCAGCCCGGAGCGCGAGGCCGCGAGCACCTCCGCCACGACGAGTGAGCGCATCGCGGGCGCGCGGGCCGTCTTCCCCGGAATCGGGGGAGTGGTCGCGACGGCGAGCGACGTCGAGGCCGGACGACTGGCGGCGCTGACGCTCTTCGCCGACCCGGCGACGCGGCCGACCGCCGTGATCGCGCAGAGCGATCTGCTCGCCGCCGGCGTGATCAGGGCGGCGGAGGAACTCGGCCTCAGCGTTCCCGGCGACATCAGCGTGCTCGGCTTCGACGGCGTGCAGGTCGACGGTCTCGCACCCTATGACCTCACGACGCTCGTGCAGCCGTCCGCGGCCAAGGGGCGCGCGGCCGGCGAGGCACTCGTGCAGATGCTGGCCGGCGAACACCCGCAGGACCGCTGCTTCAGCAGCGTCTTCCACCAGGGCAACACCACGAGCGCGCCCCGACAGGCAGCCACCGCTTAGAGCTCGGCGTCTCCGAGCACGCGTCGGGGGCCGGGGCCGTCATCGCCGAGCCTGTCGCGGGAATTCACGACGGCGCAGCGCGTCTGCGAAAGGCAGCCGCACCCAATGCAGCCGGTCAGCTCCTCCTGCATGCGTGCCAGAATCGCCTGTTGACGCGCGAGATGCTCAGACCACGTGGCCGAGATCCGCGCCCAGTCGGCCCGGGTCGGTGGGTGGTCGCTCGGCAGCGTCGCCAGGAGCTCGGCGACCTCACTGAGCGTGACCCCGTAGCGCACCGACACCTGGATGAAGGCGATGCGGCGCAGCACGTGCCGGGGGAACTGGCGCGTGTTGCCGGCCGAGCGCACGGCGGGCAGGAGCCCGATCGACTCGTAGTAGCGCACCGTCGACACGGGAACCCCGGCCCGCCGTGCGATCTGACCGATGGGCAGGAGGTCGGCTGATGTGGGATTGTCCGTCACGGCAGGGGCTCCTTGATCTCAAGTTCACTTGAGATGTTAGCGTTGCGGAGGCGCCGGACGAAACGCTGCCCGGCGCGCGAACAGGAGAACAATGCTTCAGGATCCAGCCGCCGCGATGATCGATCAGTTCAAGGCGGCGTTCCGCCGGCATCCGGCCGGTGTCGCGGTGATCACCGCGGAGGGCCCGGACGGCCCGGTCGGTCTGACCGCATCGAGTGTCGCGTCCGTCTCGGCGGAACCACCGGTTCTCGTGTTCTCCGTGACGACGAATGCCGGCTCGGCCGGCCACGTTCTGGCGGCGGAGACGTGCGTCGTCCACCTCCTGCGCTCGGAGAACGTCGAGATCGCCCGGTCATTCGCCACGAGCGGCGCGCCACGCTTCGTCGAGGAGCAGGGTTGGACGACGCGGGCGACCGGAGAGCCGCTGCTGCCGGACGCCGTGGTGATGCTGCGCTGTCGGATCTCGGAGACGGTCGCGGTCGGAGCCTCGACGCTCGTCATCGCCGAGGTGCTCGAGATCGATGAGGGCGTCGATGGCAGCCCGCTGATCTACCACGACCGCACCTTCCACGGCCTGCAGCAGCACAGCATCCTGAACTGAGCCACCGGCCATTCCCATCCGCTGGCCCCTCCGCTGGGCCCACCGCACCGCCACCACCGGGCTGCACCAGCACGCCCCATCGAAAGGAAGCAATGTCTCTCTACACACTGCCGGAGCTCGGCTACGACTACGCGGCACTCGAGCCGGCCATCAGCGGCCGGATCATGGAGCTGCACCACGGCAAGCACCACCAGGCATACGTCACCGGCGCCAACGCGGCGCTCGCCCAGCTGGCCGAGGCACGTGACGCCGGCGAGCTCGGCAACGTGAACAAGCTGCAGAAGGATCTCGCCTTCAACCTCGGCGGGCACGTCAACCACTCCATCTTCTGGACCAACCTCACGCCGGGCGGCAGCGGGCGGCCAGAGGGCGAACTCGCCGCGGCCATCGACGACGCCTTCGGCTCCTTCGAGAAGTTCCAGGCGCACTTCACGGCGACGGCCCTCGGCGTGCAGGGCTCCGGCTGGGCGATCCTCGCCTGGGACATCCTCGGCGCGCAGCCGATCATCGTTCAGCTCTACGACCAGCAGGGCAATCTGCCGGCCGGGCTCATCCCGCTGCTCATGCTCGACGTCTGGGAGCACGCGTACTACCTCGACTACCAGAACGTGCGGGCGAGCTACGTGAGCGCCTTCTGGAACATCGTCGACTGGCAGAACGTCGCCACCCGCTTCGAGCGTGCCCGTGACAACACGGGCGGGCTGATCACGCTCTAGGCGCGATCAGGCACGCGTCGTCCCGACGACCATCCAGCGATCACCCCGGGCGCGCAGCCCGAGGGTGATCGCCCTGGCCCCCAGGTAGCCGAGCGCGAACGCGGCCATCAGCCAGGCGAGGCCCGCGGCATCCGGGGCGGCCCATGCGCCGACAGCGAGAGCGAGCGGAACGAAGGCCGCGAAGTTCAGGATGCCGGTGAGTGCGAGGTAGCGGGCGTCACCCGCTCCGATCAGCACGCCGTCGAGCACGAAGACGAGTCCGCCGAGCGGGACCGAGAGGCCGAGTACGAGCAGTGCAGGCGGCAGGAGCTCTGCGACATCCGCGTCACTCGTGAACGCCCAGCCGAGCACGCCGGCAAGGCTCATCACGAGCAGGCCGATGAGGGCGCCACCGCCGATGCCCCACTGCAGACAGCGGGCCAGCACGGCGCGCACGCTCGCGACGTCGCCGGCGCCGAGGCCCTTGCCGACGAGCGCCTGGGCGGCGATCGCGAGGGCGTCGAGGGCGAACGCGATCGTGGCGAACAGCGTCATGGCGATCTGGAACGCCGCGAGCGGAGCCGAGCCCAGGCCGGTGGCGACGAACACGGCGAGCAGCATCGCGGCGCGCAGGCTCACCGTGCGCAGGAACAGCCAGCCGCCGGACGTCGCTCCGCCGAGCACCCCGGCGTGGTGGGGCAGCAGCCCCGCGCCGACGCGGCGGGCATGCCCGGCGACGACGACGAGGTAGACGGCGACCATGCCCCACTGCGCGAGAACGGTTCCGATGGCGGAGCCGGCGATGCCGAGGCCGAGCACGTAGATGAACAGGTAGTTGAGCGCGATGTTCACCGCGAAGCCGATTCCGGCCACGAACAGCGGAGTGCGGGTGTCTTGCAGGCCGCGCAGCAGGCCGGTCGCTGCGAAGACGAGCAGCATCGCAGGCAGCCCGAACATCGAGATGCCGAGGTAGATCACGGCCTGCTCGGTGACGGCGGCCTCCGCGCCGAACAACCCGGCCATCCACGGAGCGCAGAACCAGCCGCCGATGGCGAGCAGCACGCCGAGGCCGGTGGCCAGCCAGATGCCGTCGATTCCGGATGCCACTGCACCCCGCTCGTCGCCGGCGCCGAGCCGGCGCGCGACCGCCGGGGTGGTGCTGTAGGCGAGGAACACCATCAGGCCGATGATCGTCTGCAGCACGGCGCTGGCGATGCCGAGGCCGGCCAGCGGAATCGCGCCGAGGTGGCCGATCATGGCGGAGTCGGCGAGCAGGAACAGGGGTTCGGCGATCAGCGCGCCGAGCGCGGGTACCGCGAGGCGCAGGATCTCACGATCGATGGGGCGGCGGCGGAAGATGTTGATGGCTCCAGCCTAGCGATGGGGTTCGAGGGCGACCGGCGGGGTCGTGGGCTGATGGCCTGCCCAAAGAACCAAAGACACCGTGTCGAGATCGGTTGCGGTTCTCGGTGTTTCCTTGGTGGGGCTGCCGCCTTTCGCGACGCTGCGCGTCGCGCGGCGTTAGGAAACCGTGAGAAATCCCGCAACCGGCTCCGCATCGGCGTAGCGTCACGACTATGAGCACGGTGATTGAAACACGGGGCTTGCAGAAGCATTTCGGCCGGGTGATTGCGCTCGACGGACTCGACCTCAGCGTCGCCAGCGGCGAGGTCCACGGCTTCCTCGGTCCCAACGGCGCTGGCAAGTCAACGACCATCCGGGTGCTGCTCGGTCTGATGCGCGCGACGGGCGGCTCGGCATCCGTCTTCGGCAGAGATCCATGGACCGATGCCGCGGCGCTGCACGCCCGCATCGCCTACGTTCCGGGCGACGTGAGCCTCTGGCCGAATCTCTCCGGCGGCGAGGCGATCGACCTCCTGACCCGGCTGCGCGGCGGTGATGCAGACAAGCGTGCATACGCGAGCAGGCGGGCGGCACTCGTCGAGGCCTTCCAGTTCGACCCGAGCAAGAAGGCCCGCACGTACTCCAAGGGCAACAGGCAGAAGGTCGCCCTCATCGCCGCCCTGGCCACGCCGGCCGAGCTGTACATTTTCGACGAGCCGACATCCGGCCTCGACCCCCTGATGGAGGCGGTGTTCCGGGAGCAGATCGGGCAGCGGGTCCACGAGGGGACGAGCGTGCTGCTGAGCAGCCACATCCTCAGCGAGGTCGAGCATCTCTGCGATCGGGTGAGCATCATCCGCGAGGGCAGGACCGTCGAGAGCGGCACGCTCGCCGCCCTCCGCCACCTGACGCGCACCGAGGTGTCGTTCGCGGCGGAGGCGCCGGGCGGCGGCGACTTCACTGGCGCGCAGCTCGCCACGATCCCCGGCACTCACGAACTGCTGCGCGACGCCGCGCGGGTGCGCTTCACCGTCGACAGCGACGACATGCCTGCGGTGCTCGCGGCGCTGGCTGCGCTGCGGGTGAGCGGTCTCACGGTGAACCCGCCGTCGCTCGAGGAGCTGTTCCTCCGCCACTACGGAGGGCAGGCGGATGCCGCAGCGCCCGTCCAGGAGCCGCGTGCCGACGCCCCGATGAGCGGATCGCGGGGGGAGGCCGGGCGATGACCGCCACGCTCGCGCCGACGAGGGTGCGCGCACGGGCCGAGGCGCAGACCCCGCGCACACTGCTCCCGCTCGTCAGGCAGCGCTTCCGCCGCGACCGCGTGCAGCTCCTGGCCTGGGTCGCCGGATTCGCCCTGCTCGCCGTCGTCGGCAGCAGCGCGGTCGAGAGCACCTACGGAACCGAGGCGCAGCGCGTCGAGGTGCTCAGGCTCGTCCAGCAGACGCCGGCCGTGCTGATGCTGCGTGGCACACCGCAGGGCCCGGCAGCGGACGCGTTCCAGTACTTCCTGCTGTTCGCTTTCCTCGGCGTCCTGATCGGGCTGATGTCGACGTTTCTCGCCGTGCGGCACAGCCGTGCGGAGGAGGAGTCCGGTCGCGCAGAGCTCATCGGCGCGACTCCGGCAGGCCGCAGCACGCCGCTCGTCGCGACGGTGATCGAGGGCACCGTGCTCTGCGCGGTGATCGGCGTCGTGTCGGCGCTCGGCTACCTGCTCGGCGGCGCCGACCGGGAGGGGAGCTGGCTCGCCGGAGCCGCGCTCGCCGTCACCGGGACCGCCTTCCTCGGAGTCGGGCTGTTCTCAGCGCAACTCATGCGCACCTCACGCGGGGCGAACGGACTGGCCGCGGCCGTCGTGACGCTCGCCTACGTGTTGCGAGGGCTCGGGGATGCCACGGGAACCGTGCACGCAGACGGTGTGAGCATGACCGCGGCGTGGCCGAGCTGGCTGAGCCCGATCGGGTGGGGGCAGGCCGTCGCGCCGTTCTCGCCGCAGACCGGGCAGCTGCTCTGGCCGCTCGCCCCGGGGCTCGCGCTCGGCGCCGTGCTCGTCGCGGCCTCGCTCTGGATGCAGGCGCACCGCGACGTCGACTCGAGTGTCATCCCGGAGCGGGCCGGCCGGCTGAACGCCCCACGCTCGCTCAGCGGACCGCTCGGCCTGAGCTGGCGCCTGCAGCGCAACGCCGTGATCGGCTGGATGGTGGCCGGCGGTATCTTCGGGCTGCTCATCGGCGCGCTGGGGGAAACCATGCTGAAGCTCGTGCAGGCGGGCGACACGGGTGCCGCCGACGTGACGGAGACCCTCGGCAACACGCTCTCCACCTTGGCGGGCCCGGGCGCGGAGGGCTCATTCATCGATCTCTTCACGGCCGCGATGTTCAGCCTCGTCGGCATCATC
>JBEVGZ010000027.1:0-3845 GCA_040511515.1 Microterricola sp. | reverse complement strand
CAGAACGGGCAGCTCGACGCGACGGCGCAGCTCCTGGGCGTGCACCGCCACACCGTGCGGGCGCGGATCGCGCAGATCGAGAAGCTGCTCGGGCGCGACCTCGGTGGTTTCCAGGAGCGCGCAGAGCTCTGGGCCGCGCTGCTCGTCTGCTCCGACTAGCCCGCGGGCGTCAGGGTCTCGATACGGCCGCGGGCGGCCTACTCGACCAGCGGAGCTGCGGGACGGTGGACTAGCCGACCGCTGAGGCGACGCGCTCCGACGGCTCCGCGGCGACCGGCTCAGCGAGGCTGTGGCGAGCAGCGGCATCCGCGACCATGGCGTCGCTCGACCCGGCCGAGACGGTGCGGAGGAACACGATGATCCAGCTGAAGATCAGCACGGCGGCCACGAGCTCGACCGCGGTGAGGTTGTAATAGCCGATGGCGAAGAACACCGCGACGGTCGCGATGACCACCATGAACGCGTAGCCGAGGCTGACGAATGGCTTGGGCATCTGCGGGAGGAACTTGGGCAGTCCGATGACGAGCACCGCGAACGTCACGGCCATGCCGGTCGCGACGGTGTTGTGCACGGCGAAGAAGCGGTCGACGGGGAAGATGCCGACGCAGGTGAGGCAGACGCCGATGAGGACGAGCCCCCAGCGCACAACCTCGACGCCACGCGGCACGGCTTCGCCGACCCGCATCATGCTGGCCGTCGCGTAGCGGGCGATGGTGGTCACGATGACGCCGGCGATGATGAGTGTCAGGTTGAACGTCATCGCCGAGATGTCGTCCGTCATCCCGAGCGCGCTGAGGTTCATCTTCCACCACTCGGGGTCGCTCGAGGTGAGCATGCTCGTGAGGGCACCGACCACGAGGAAGACCAGGAGCACGCCGGAGAGGCGCATCGTGTTCATGCCTGCCGCCGAGAGGTAGCTGAAGTAGGCGCTGACGGCCGCGGCCGAACCGGAGAGCAGCATCGCGGGGATCGCGTACACCTCGGCCCCCTGGAAGCTCTTCTCGAGCAGATCGGCTGCCCCCGTCCAGAGCAGCAGGCAGATCACGGCGTGTGCGAAGGAGAGTGCGGCCACGTCCAGGATCCGCGGCGCCCTGTGCACCGTGATGCCGACCAGCGGACCTTCGACGCCCGCGAGGACCGCCGGTCCGCTGCCGTCGTGCTGGTGCGCCGTGGCGGAGAAGTAGCGACCGGCGATGAACGCGCAGAACCCGGCGACGGCACAGGCGATCGCGACGTACGCGCCGAGGGAGCCCGGCCCGGCGATGGGTACGTGGTTCAAGCCGATCACGGGCAGCGCGATCAGCGCAACGACGAGGAAGGCGATCGTGCCAGCGCCGAGCGCCAACGATTCGGTCGTCGTCGCACTCGAAGCAAGCCGCACCCGCAGGTCGTTCCATCTGGTCACAGTGCTCATGCGGCAATCCCCTCGTCGTTCAGCACCGGAACGATCGACTGTCGCCCCGTCAGTACTGACGCTCCAGTCATCATGGCGTAGCCGGGCGGGCGGCGTCGAGCGCGGCGCTGCGCGTCGCGCGATTAGGCTGGCGCTGAGTTGCAGCAGCGGCGCGGAGCGCCGAGAACGAGGAGCGCCATGCCCGCCGAACAGCCAGAGCAGTCCGTGGCCGTCGTCGCCGCCCTGATCGAGGCGCTCGGCTCGGCCGTGTCGACGGATGCCGCAGCGCTCGCCGCCCTGCGCACCGACAAGTCCGGACACCGCACCGCCGCACCGCCGCTGGCGGTCGTCACCGCGGCGACCGTGGAGCAGGTGCAGCAGACGCTGCGGATCGCGAGTGCGCACGGTACCCCCGTCGTCACGCGTGGTGCGGGAACCGGGCTGGCCGGAGGCGCCATCGGCGGCCGCGGTGAGATCGTGCTCTCCACCCTCGCCATGAACCGGATCCTCGAGATCAACCCCGCCGATGAACTCGCCGTGGTGCAGCCCGGCATCATCAACGCCGAGCTCAACGCGCAGCTCGCGCCGCACGGCCTCTGGTTCACCCCCGACCCGGCCAGCCGTGCGATCTCGACCGTCGGCGGCAACATCGCCACGAACGCCGGCGGGCTGCTCTGCGCCAAGTACGGCGTCACCCGCGACTCGGTTCTCGGGCTCGCGGTGGTGCTGGCCGACGGCCGCCTGCTCCGCCTCGGTCACCGCAGTGTGAAGGGCGTCACCGGCCTCGACCTCACCGCGCTGATGGTCGGTTCTGAGGGCCTGCTCGGCGTGATCGTCGAGGCCACCGTGCGTCTGCGCCGCGTGGTGACCGGCCCGACGCCCACGATCGGGGCGTACTTCGACAGCGTGCGCGCGGCCGCAGAGGCCTCGGCCGCTGTGACGGCGGCCGGCATCCGTCCCGCCGTGATGGAACTGCTCGACGGCGCCTGCCTCGACGCGATCGGCGAGCTGCTCGGGCTCGAGTTGAGCGGTGCCGCCTACCTGCTGGTGCAGACCGACGGCCCTGGCGCCGAGGCGGAGGCCGCTGCGCTGCTCGAACTGCTGCAGGCCGCCGGCGGGCGGGCCGAGATGACGACGGAGCCGTCCGAGGCCGAGCGCCTGCTCGAGATCCGCCGCGCCATGCACCCTGCCATGGAGCGGCTCGGCACCACCCTGATCGAAGACGTCTCGGTGCCGCGGAGCGCGCTGCCGGCCATGTTCGACGCGATCGCCGGGATCGAGCGCCGCCACGGCATCCGGATCCCGACGATCGCCCACGCCGGCGACGGCAACCTGCACCCCAACTTCGTGTACGACTCCGGTATCGACGACGAGGTGCCGGAGCACATCTGGGCGGCGGCCGATGAGATGTTCCAGGCGGCGATCGCGCTCGGCGGCACGCTCACGGGCGAGCACGGCATCGGCGTTTTGAAGCGCCGTTGGCTGCGCGACGAACTCGGCGACGCGCAGTTCGAACTCCAGCAGCAGATCAAGGGCGTCTTCGACCCTGCCGGCATCCTGAACCCCGGCAAGGTCTTCTAAACCCCCGCCGACGCACATGCAAGCCCCCGTCGGGGTTGAGTCGGGAGCGCTGAGCGCTCCCGCAGCGGGCGTAGGCTCGGACGGGCGCAGCACAAGCAGGGCGAGGGAGAGCGGATGTTCACGAGTTACGCGGCGATCGGCGACAGCTTCACGGAGGGCATGGGCGACGAGCTGCCGGACGGCAGCGTGCGCGGCTGGGCCGACTTTGTCGCGATCGGCCTCTCCAAGGCGGCGTTGGCCGCCGGAGGGGAATCGATCGGCTACGCCAACCTCGCCATCCGCGGCCGCAAGCTCGCGCCGCTGATCGAGGAGCAGCTCGCACCCGCCATCGCCATGAAGCCGGCGCTGCTCAGCCTGAACGGCGGCGGCAACGACATCATGCGGCCGAAGATCCTGATCGACGATGTCGCCGACAAGCTCGTCGCCGCCGCCCAGACGGCGACGGATGCCGGCATCCACGTCCTGTTGCTGAGCGGCGGCAATCCGGCGAGGAACATGCCGCTCGGCAGCCTCATGCAGCGCAGGGGCGACGAGCTCGCCCAGGCCGTGCGGGCGCGCGGGCCCCACGCCGGAGTCACCTTCGTCGACAACTGGGCCGACGAGGAGCTCACCGACATCCGCTACTGGTCGGCGGACAAGATCCACCTCAACGCCATCGGCCATGCCAGGGTCGCCGGCAATGTGCTGAACGGCCTCGGCATCACCGTGCCGGACCAGTGGGGCATCGACGAAGACGCCGTTGCGCGCGCCAGCCGGCGCAACACCCTCGGCTACTACCGGGAGTACGTCGTGCCGTGGGTCGGGCGCCGCCTCACCGGTCGGTCATCCGGCGACGGCCGCGCGCCCAAGCGGGCGACGCTGCTGCCCGTCG
>JBEVGZ010000026.1:0-7501 GCA_040511515.1 Microterricola sp. | reverse complement strand
ACGAGCGACGGCATCCAGCCGCTCGGTGCACCGGGCAGCGAGCCGGCCGACCCGACCGTCGTCGACGGACGGGTGCTGCTGCAGGCGACCCTCGTCCACGCCGGTGACTCCCTCGAGGCCGAGACGCTCGTCCGCGAGCTGCGCGCCGAGCTGGCGGACGTCGGAACGACGGCCGACCCCGTTCTCGTCGGCGGGACCACGGCCGTCGCACTCGACACGAACACCGCGGCGATCCATGACCGCAACCTCGTCATCCCGCTGGTGTTGATCGTGATCATGTTGATCCTGATGCTGCTGTTGCGCGCCGTCGTCGCGCCGCTCCTGCTCATCGGCAGTGTCGTGCTCTCCTTCGCGGCCGCGCTCGGCGTTTCGGCGCTGGTGTTCAACGGTGTGTTCGGGTTCCCGGGGGCCGATCCCGTCGTTCCGCTGTTCGGGTTCGTCTTCCTGGTGGCGCTCGGCGTCGACTACAACATCTTCCTCATGACCCGGGTGCGGGAGGAGACCGCGGTGCACGGTGCACGCGAGGGGATCCTGCGCGGCCTGATCGTCACCGGCGGCGTCATCACCTCGGCGGGTCTCGTGCTCGCCGCGACATTCGCCGCCCTCGGCGTGCTGCCCATCCTGTTCCTCGTCCAGCTCGCCTTCATCGTGGCGTTCGGCGTGCTCCTGGACACCTTCCTGGTGCGCTCCCTGCTGATTCCGGCGCTGGCATATGACATGGGGCGCGTCATCTGGTGGCCGTCGGCACTCTCTCGGATGCCGGAGACTCCGCGTTTCGACGCCGAACGGTAGCTGAGCACGCGGGCGGCCGGCCGGTCGCGACTACTCCGCTGTGGCCTGCGGCGCGGAGGCCTTGGCGGCATCGTGCCTGGCCTTCGCCGCCTTCGCGGCGGCCACGCCCTTGCCGACGACGGCGTTCGCGCTCCGGCTCACCTTCTTGGCGCCGTCGAACTCCGTCGCGAGGATGCCGAGGCCACCGAGCGCGATCAGGGCACCGGGCCCCGGGAGAGGCATCAGAACGATCCCGAGCGCGACCGTGCCACCGCCGACGACACCAACACCCGTCCGGTAGACCGTATTCACGGTCTGGTTGCTGCGGATGACGCGCCGTGCCCCGTGCGCTGCCGTGCTCGTCGCACGCCCGAATGCCGCTCCGACGCGCTTCGCGTTGCTCTGCTCGCTCATGCACACAGCCTATTGCGCGCGCCTGTGCGAACCGCTGCGATGTGGCCCGGACACAAACGGAAGGCCCGCCGCGACCGGCTGGTCGTGGCGGGCCTTCGCGCGATCTCGCTCCGCTACTCCAGCGTGAGGGCGGTGCGCAGCAGCTCTGCCTGCTCTGCGGCGTGGCGCTTGGCCGAGCCGGCAGCGGGCGAAGCGGACGCGGGGCGCGACACGACGCCGACCGGGCGCTGGCCGATCTTGGCCGTCTCGAGGCAGAAGAAGGGCCATGCGCCCTGGTTCTCCGGCTCGTCCTGCACCCAGTACAGCTCGGCGTCCGGGTACTGCTCGACGACAGCCTTGAGTTCGGCCGCCGGAAGCGGGTAATACTGCTCCATGCGCACGAGGGCGATCTGGTCGTTCGGGTTCTTCTCGAGCTCGCTGCGCAGGTCGTAGTAGATCTTGCCCGCCATGAACAGCACGCGCTTGACTGCGGCCTTGTCGGTGATGCGCGCATCGTCGATCACCGGCTCGAAGACGCCGCTGGTGAAGTCGGCGACCTCGCTGGACGCACCGCGCAGACGCAGCATGGCCTTCGGGGTGAAGACGACGAGCGGGCGGCGCGGGCGCTGGTAGGCCTGGCGGCGCAGCAGGTGGAAGTACGACGCCGGCGTCGACGGGCGTGCCACGGTCATGTTGTTCTCTGCGCACAGCTGCAGGAAACGCTCGATGCGCGCGGAGGAGTGGTCAGGACCCTGGCCCTCGTAGCCGTGCGGCAGCAGCATGACGACGCTCGAGCGCTGGCCCCACTTCTGCTCGGCGGAGGAGATGAACTCGTCGATGACGGTCTGGGCGCCGTTCGCGAAGTCACCGAACTGAGCCTCCCAGAGCACGAGGGCGTCTGCGCGCTCAACCGAGTAGCCGTACTCGAAGGCGAGGGCCGCGTATTCGCTGAGCAGCGTGTCGTAGATCCAGAACCGGGCCTGGTTGTCGCTGACGTTGGCCAGCGGCAGCCATTCCTGGCCATTGACGCGGTCGTGCAGAACGGCGTGGCGCTGCACGAAGGTGCCACGGCGGGCATCCTGTCCTGCGAAGCGAACCGGGGTTCCCTCGAGCAGCAGGGAGCCGAGGGCGAGCAGCTCGCCGAAGCCCCAGTCGATGTTGCCGTTGCGGCTCATGTCGAGACGCTTCTGCAGCAGCTGCTGCAGCTTGTTGTGCACGGTGAAGCCGGCCGGCTTGTTGTTGAACGCGTCACCGATCAGGTGCACGACGGCCTCGGAGACACCGGTGACCTCCGGAACGCCGACGGCGTCATCCGTCTCGCCGTTGCCCATCGGGTTGACGACGGTCATCGAACCGGTCTGTGCCGCGTGGGTCTCCATGAACGCGCGCTCCAGGCGGTCCTGGAAGTCGCGGTGCGAGGCCTCGTACTCTTCCTCGGTGATGTCGCCGCGGCCGACGAGGGCCTCGGTGTAGAGCTTGCGCACCGAGCGCTTGGCCTCGATCAGGTTGTACATCAGCGGCTGCGTCATCGAGGGGTCGTCGCCCTCGTTGTGACCGCGGCGGCGGTAGCAGATGAGGTCGATCACGACGTCCCGCTTGAACTCCTGGCGGTACTCGAATGCGAGTTCCGCCACGCGCACGACGGCCTCCGGGTCATCGCCGTTCACGTGGAAGATCGGGGCCTGGATCGTCTTGGCGACGTCGGTCGAGTACACGGATGTGCGCGCCTCGCCTGGAGGCGTCGTGAAGCCGACCTGGTTGTTGACGACCACGTGGATCGTTCCGCCGGTGCGGTACGCACGCAGCTGCGACATCTGCAGGGTTTCGAGCACGACGCCCTGACCGGCCATGGCCGCGTCACCGTGCACGAGGATCGGCAGCGTGGAGAAGGTGCCGATCGGCTTGCGGTCCTGCTTGGCGCGGACGATGCCCTCGAGCACGCCGTCGACGGCCTCGAGGTGCGAGGGGTTCGCTGCCAGGTAGACCGGGATCTGGGCCCCGGTGCTGCTGCGGAAGACGCCCTCTGTTCCGAGGTGGTACTTGACGTCGCCGGAGCCGTGCACGTTCTTGTTGCTCGCGGTGCCCTCGAACTCCTGGAACACCTGGCCGTAGGTCTTGCCGGCGATGTTGGTGAGCACGTTCAGGCGGCCGCGGTGGGCCATGCCGATCGCGGCCTCGTCGAGGCCGGCCTCTGCAGCGCCGGCGAGGATCGCGTCGAGCAGGGCGATCGTCGATTCGCCGCCCTCGAGGCTGAAGCGCTTCTGGCCGACGTACTTGGTCTGCAGGAAGGTCTCGAAGGCCTCGGCCTCGTTGAGCTTGCCGAGGATGCGCAGCTGTTCGTCGTGCGTCGGCTTCTCGTACTTGCGCTCGACCTTCGACTGCACCCAGCGACGCTGCACCGGGTCCTGGATGTGCATGTACTCGATGCCGGTCGTGCGGCAGTAGGAGTCGCGCAGCACGCCGAGGATGTCGCGCAGCAGCGCAGAGCGCTTCTCGCCGAAGCCGCCGGTGACGAATTCGCGGTCGAGGTCCCAGAAGGTGAGCCCGTGGGTCGCGATGTCGAGGTCGGGGTGGGAGCGCTGCACGTACTCGAGCGGGTCGATGTCGGCCATCAGGTGACCGCGGACGCGGAAGGCGTTGATGAGCTCCTGCACGCGGGCCGTCTTGTCGATGGCGCTGGCGAGGTCGACGCTGATGTCGGGCGCCCACTCGATCGGGGCGTACGGGATGCGCAGGGCGGAGAAGATGTCGCTGTAGAAGGTGCGCTGGCCGGTGAGCAGCTCGTGCACGATCTTGAGGAATTCGCCGGAGCCCGCGCCCTGGATGACGCGGTGGTCGTAGGTGCTGGTCAGCGTGATGGTCTTGCCGATGGCGAGGTTGGCGAGGGTCTTCTCGCTCGAACCCTGGAACTCGGCCGGGTACTCGAGCGCACCGGCGCCGATGATGCAGCCGGCGCCCTTCATCAGACGCGGCACGGAGTGCACGGTTCCGATTCCGCCCGGGTTGGTCAGCGAGATCGATGCGCCGTTGAAGTCGTCGGCGGTGAGCTTGTTTCCGCGGGCACGCTTGACCAGGTCCTCGTAGGCGGCGAGGTATTCGCTGAAGGTCATCGTGTCGGCACGCTTGATGGCCGGAACCAGGAGGGCACGCGAGCCGTCGGGCTTGGGGATGTCGATGGCGATGCCGAGGCCGACGTGCGCAGGCTTGACGACCGACGGCTTGCCGTCGACCTCCGTGTAGTACACGTTCTGGCTCGGGAACACCTTGAGGGCCTGGATCAGTGCCCAGCCGATGAGGTGCGTGAAGGAGATCTTGCCGCCGCGGGCGCGCTTGAGGTGGTTGTTGATGACGATGCGGTTGTCGATCATCAGCTTCGCCGGGATGGTGCGGACGCTGGTCGCGGTCGGCACGCTCAGGCTGGCGTCCATGTTCACGGCGAGGGTCTTGGCCATGCCGCGCAGCGGTGTGATCTCGTCGGGGGTGCTCGCGGGCTGCTCGGTGGCGACGACCTGCTGCGGGGTCGTGATCGGCGCGTCGGCGGGGACCGGCTCCGGCTTCGGGGCGACAGAGGTGGTCTTGGCCGCCGGCTGGCTCCCGATCACGGAGATCGGGGCGGTGACGGGGCGAGGCTCGACCGCTGGCGCGGCCGGCGTCTCGGCATCCTGCGCCGCCTTGGGCGTGTAGTTCTCGAGAATCGACCACCACGACTGGTCGACCGAATTCTTATCGACGAGGAATCGTTCATACATCTCGTCGACGAGCCATTCATTGGCCCCAAATTCTTCCGACGTTGTTTCGTCGGAACCCGACCCGGTCAACTGGCTCGACACAGCCGATCGCCCACTCTCTTCGTTGATTCTGGAACTGGGATGCGCAGGCGTCTTATGGATACCCGCAGCAGGGTTCAAGCCTAATCCCCTTTTGTGCGCAACGGTGTGCGCCGCGGCTGCGCGGCGCAGCCGGGAGTGCGCCTCCCGCGCTCGAACATGACAGGTGCGCTCGCACACACAACGGGGATAGCGTTGGCGACATGGAGTTCTATCGAACAGCGCCGAGCCACGACCTCACCTACTCCGATGTGTTCCTGGTTCCCAGCCGCTCCGCCATCACCAGCCGCCTCGACGTGTCGCTGGCCCCGAACGATGGCACGGGGGCGACGATCCCGATCGTCGCGGCGAACATGAACTCCGTCACCGGGCCGCGATTGGCCGCCTCCCTCGCCCGCCGCGGCGGACTCGGCGTTCTCCCGCAGGACATGCCGCTGCAGCAGCTGGATGCGGCGATCCGCTGGGTGAAGGACCAGTCGGTGCGCTTCGACACGCCGTTCCTGTTCTCCCCGGACGCCACCGTCTCCGAGGCGCTGCGCCAGGTGCCGGCCGTGCCCGGCCACGGCATCCTCGTTCAGGACGACGGCGGCGCATACCGCGGCTGCATCCAGGCGGCCAGACTCGCGACGGCGCCGAGTGATGCCAGGCTCGGCGACCTGCTCCACGGCGAGCTGACCGCGCTCGATGCCGACGACGTCGACACGGCCCGCCGCGCATTCGACGTCATGGCGGCCGCCGAGCTCGAATTCGCGCCGGTGATGCACCACGGCGTCGTCGTCGGGACGCTCAGCCGCACGAGTGCGCTGCGCGCGACGATCTACCAGCCGAACGTCGACGCCTCCGGTCGTCTCGCGGTCGCCGCGGCGATCGGCATCAACGGCGACGTCGCGGCGAAGGCGCAGGCGCTCGCGGCCGCTGGGGTCGACGTGCTCGTGCTCGACACGGCGCACGGTCACCAGGAGGGCATGCTGCGCGCGCTGGCGACGGTGAGCGGCCTCGGCCTCGGCATCCCGCTCGTCGCGGGCAATGTCGTGACGGCGGATGCCGTCGGCGACCTGGTCGGCGCAGGAGCGACCATCATCAAGGTCGGTGTCGGCCCTGGCGCCATGTGCACGACCCGCATGATGACGGCCGTCGGCCGGCCGCAGTTCTCCGCGGTGCTCGAGACGGCTGAGGCGACGCGGGAACTGGGCGCGCACGTGTGGGCGGACGGGGGAGTGCGCTATCCGCGGGACGTCGCGCTCGCGCTGGCAGCCGGCGCGGCATCCGTGATGATCGGCTCCTGGTTCGCCGGCACCATCGAGGCGCCTGGCCAGCTCGCGACGGACGCGGCGGGCAGGCTCTACAAAGAGAGCTGGGGAATGGCGTCGACCAAGGCCGTCAAGGAGCGTTTCGAGCGTCTCGACGCCTACGAGCTGGCCAGGAAGACCCTCTTCGCCGAGGGCATCTCCTCCTCGAAGATCTTCCTCGACCCGCTTCGGCCGTCACTGGAGGACCTGCTCGACATGATCACCTCCGGCGTGCGGAGCTCGTTCACCTACGCAGGCGCCCGCACGGTGACGGAGTTCCAGCAGCGGGCGCGCGTCGGCATCCAGTCGGCGGCCGGTTACGAAGAGGGCAAGGCGTTGCCAGTCAGCTGGTAGTTGGCTCGCATATACTGGCATCACAATGGACGACCCTCCTCCTGCCAATTCGCCCAGTCATAAACCCTTGCCCGTGACCCGCGGGGGTGATCGCGATGTCTGAGTGGATCATGCTCGGCATCGGACTCCTCCTCACCGTGGGAACGGGCCTCTTCGTCGCCAGTGAGTTCGCGCTGGTGAACCTCGATCGCGCCGAACTCGAAGCCAGGCGCGAGCGCGGTGAGACCAAGCTCGGCATGACCATCGCCGCGCTCAAGATCACCTCAACGCACCTCTCCAGCGCCCAGCTCGGCATCACGCTGACGACGCTGCTGACGGGTTTCACCATGGAACCGGCCATCACGAGTCTGCTCACCCCGACCCTCACGGACTGGGGCATCCCGGCAGCGATCATCCCCGTGCTCGCCACGACGATCGCGATCGTGCTGGCGACGCTGCTCTCGATGATCCTCGGCGAGCTTGTGCCGAAGAACTTCGCGCTGGCGTTGCCGCTGGCCACCGCGAAGTTGGTCATCCCGTTCCAGACCGGGTTCACCGCCGTGTTCAAGCCGGCGATCGTGCTGCTGAACGGCAGCGCGAACGCGATCCTGCGCTCCTTCGGCATCGAGCCGAAGGAGGAACTGAGCGGGGCCAGGACGGCGGAGGAGCTCTCATCGCTCGTGCGCCGCTCCGCCAGCGCCGGCATGCTCGAGGCCGACACGGCGACGCTGCTGAACCGCACCCTGCGCTTCGCAGGGCACACGGCATCCGATGTGATGACGCCGCGCCCCCGCATCGCGAGCATCGCCCGCACCGACAGTGCGCAGGCCGTGATCGAGCTCACCGCCCAGACCGGTTTCTCGCGCTTCCCCGTCGTCGACGAGAGCG
>JBEVGZ010000025.1:0-13239 GCA_040511515.1 Microterricola sp. | reverse complement strand
GCCAGACGAGCCGGTGCCGGAATCTCGGTGACGACGAGCTCCGCGCGGGTCTGGGCGCTACGCACCGCATCGAGCGCCGCTTGGAACTCCGGCGGGAGGTGGGGCGCTGGCGATGTTTCGGGCACGTGTGCAGACTAGAGTTTTTTCACGGCGCTGTCGGTGAGGCACGCCGGACGGCGTGGTTGACGGGGGCATTGCATGAACGCTCGGGTAACGGTTCGCACGACACCGCGCTGGTTGCGCGCGCTCGGCATCATCGGCGTCGCACTGGCGGGCCTCGCGCTGACGGCCGGAGGCGCCATGGCGGTCGTCGTCGCCGTCTTCGCCCGCACGGTCGTGACGCCCCCGCGCGTGCGCAAGGACGACGTCGCCATCCTCGGCACCGAGTCGCTCATCGTCGCCGGAGAGCGGGAGCCGGTGCGCGCCATCGTCCTCCGCGCCACAGCCGACACGGTGCTCGACGGCCGCTACGGCCTGTGGTTCTCGGGTGAGAGCGGCCATGCCCGCGTCGGTGAGATCCTCTCCCGCGACGAGACGACCGTGACGCGGCGCATCCTGCAGAGCGACTTCGGCGATCTGAGCTCGGCGGATGGCGGGCGCTGGAGCGGCTGGTACTACCTCGGCCCGTGGGAGTTCGAGCTGCCGTTCGAGAACGTCACGATCCCGACGGCGCTCGGCCCTGCCCCCGCGTGGTGGGTGCCGGCATCCGAGGACAGCACGCGCTGGGTGATCCAGGTGCACGGCCGAGCCGTGCGCAGACAGGAGTGCCTGCGCGCGGTTCCGGTGTTCCACGAGGCCGGGATGCACAGCCTGCTCGTCTCCTACCGCAACGACGGCGAGGCGCCGGAGAGCCGCGACGGCCGCTACGGCCTCGGCGACACCGAGTGGCAGGACGTCGCGGCCGCGATGCGCTTCGCTCGCGAGCACGGCGCGACCGAGATCGTGTTGATGGGCTGGTCGATGGGCGGCGCGATCGCGATGCAGGCGGCATTGCGCGCAGAGGATCGGGGGCTGCTCAGCGGAATCGTTCTCGAGTCGCCCGCAGTGGACTGGAGCGACATCCTGCACTTCCAGGGAACGGGCTACGGGCTGCCCGCAGCCGTCAACGGCGCCGTGATCAGCACGATCGGCTCCCGCTGGGGCCGGGCGATCACCGGGCTCGAGGAGGCGATCGACTTCCCCCGCCTCGACATGGCCGGGCGGGCGGAGGTCCTGGAGCTGCCGATGCTGCTCATGCACAGCGACGATGACGGCTATGTGCCGATCAACGGCTCACGTGCGCTTGCCGCAGCACGGCCGGACATCGTCACCTTCGAGGAGTTCGCCGTCGCCCGCCACACCAAGCTCTGGAACTACGATCCCGAGCGGTGGAACGGGGCGATCAGGCGGTGGCTGCTGGCGCGAGCCTGAGCCGGATCTGGCGCTTGGTGCGCCCGAGCATTCCCGTCATGCCACGGATGCGCAGCGGCGAGACGGCCTGGGTCAGGCCGAGCGTCTGCGGGAAGTCGTCCGGGACGGCGAGGACCTGCTCCGGGCTGAGGCCGGAGAGCCCCTGCGCGAGAATCGAGGCGAAGCCGCGCGTCGTCGGCGATTCCCGCGGCGCGGTCGCGTAGAGCTGGACGGCGCCGGACTCGTCGATCTCGACGAAGAGGAAGACGGGGGACTGGCACTCCTCGACACGCTCGAACAGATCGGGGTGGTCCTGGTAGCGCTCCGGCAACTCTGGCAGCTCATTGGAGAACTCGAGCAGGAGCTGCAGCCGATCGCGCTGCTCGAGCGCGAGGAAGTCCTCGCGGATCTCGGCGAGCTGCTGGGGGAGTTCCGTGCTGGAGGGCGCTGCGGTAGTCATCGAGACTATTCTCCCACGGTGCCCGTCGCGCTCGGGGCGGTCCCGCGCTCCTCGCCCACGGCGATCGGCACGCGCACGGCGCTGCCCCACTCGGTCCAGGAACCGTCGTAGTTGCGCACGCCATCGAAGCCGAGCAGGTGGGTCAGTACGAACCAGGTGTGGCTGGAGCGCTCACCGATGCGGCAGTAGGCGATCACGTCGTCGCCCTCGCGCAGCCCCGCCTCGTCCTTGTAGATCGCGTCGAGCTCCGCGCGGCTCTTGAACGTGGCATCCGGTGCGGCCGCACGTGCCCACGGAACGCTCGCCGCGCTCGGAATGTGCCCGGCGCGAAGGGCTCCCTCTGTCGGGTAGCCCGGGATCTCGGTGCGCTCGCCGGTGTACTCCTCGACGGAGCGCACATCGATGAGCGGCTTGCCGAAGTGCGCGAGCACGTCCTCTTTGAACGCGCGCACGGTGCTGTCGTCGCGTTCGATCACCGGGTAGTCGGCGGATGCCGGGGCCGGCGTCTCCGTCGTCAGCTCACGCTCCTCCGCGATCCAGAGTGCGCGGCCACCGTCGAGCAGGCGCACATCCTCGTGGCCGAAGAGGGTGAAGATCCAGAGTGCGTACGCCGCCCACCAGTTGTTCTTGTCGCCGTAGAGCACGACCGTGCTGTCGCGGGTGATGCCTTTCTCGCCGAGCAGTCGCGCGAACTCCTCGCCCTGCACGAAGTCGCGCAGCACGGGGTCGTTCAGGTCGGTGTGCCAGTCGATCTTGACCGCGCCTGGAATGTGGCCCGTCTCATAGAGGAGAACGTCTTCATCGCTCTCGACGACGACGAGGCCGGGCGAGCCGAGATGGGCAGCCAGCCACTCCGTCGACACGAGCCGCTCCGGGTGGGCGTAGTCGGCGAACTTCGCGGTGGTGTCGTTCTCGACGGGCATGTCGGCCTCCTGAAAAGACGCCCGGTCGGGCGAGGAATGTCGGTGGGGAGCAGATTAGGCTGGTTGCCTGTCCACTCCCTCGAATCTACGCGTCTTCGCGTGAGCCAGCGTGCCCTTCCGCAATGCTGCGCAACACGAACACGCGGTTCCCACAGCAGAAACGGCACGCGCACGCATGCACAGTTCCACAGCACTTCGCCTGATCGATCGTTCGCCGAGCATCACCGGCAGCGAGATCGCCGGCGGACTCGTGCCCCCGCCGCAGTTCGAGCACGCGTCGTTCGAGTCGTACCGCCCGGACCCGGACTACCCGTCGCAGGCCGGTGCGGTCGAGCTGCTGCAGGAGTTCAACGGGGTGTGGCGTGCGCAGCGCCCCGGCGGATTCTTCTCGCGCAACCGCAAGCCCAAGGCTGCGCTTCCGGGCATCTACCTCGACGGCGGTTTCGGTGTCGGTAAGACCCACCTCCTGGCATCGCTCTGGCACGGCGCACCCGGCCCCAAGTACTTCGGCACCTTCATCGAGTACACGGCCCTCGTCGGCGCGCTCGGCTACGCCGAGACGGTGAAGCTGCTGAGCGGGACCAGGCTCATCTGCATCGACGAGTTCGAGCTGGACGACCCGGGCGACACGATGCTCATGACGCGGCTGCTCGGCGAGCTGATGGCAACGGGAACGCGGGTGGCTGCGACATCCAACACCCCGCCGAACTCGCTCGGCGAGGGGCGCTTCGCCGCATCGGACTTCCTCCGCGAGATCCAGGCGCTGTCATCGAACTTCCAGACCGTGCGCATCGACGGCCTCGACTACCGCCGCCGCAACGTCGAGGGGCGCGCCACAACGGTCGATGACGCTGCACTGGAGCACATGGTGTCGACGATGGTCGAGCGCGGCACCGCGGTGAGCTTCGACGGGTTCGACGAGCTCATGAAGCACCTGGCCACCGTGCACCCGTCCAAGTACATCAAGATGATCACGGGCATCGACGTGATCGGCCTCCGCGGCGCGCACGTGCTGCACAACCAGACCGATGCACTGCGCCTCGTCGCCTTCATCGACCGCGTGTATGACGCCGAGATCCCCATCGTCGCCAGCGGCACCCCGCTGAGCGAGGTGTTCGACGACGACATGATGGGCGGCGGCTACCGCAAGAAGTACCAGCGCGCCATGTCCCGCCTGATCGCGCTGACGACGGGCGAGCTGCCACCGCACGACTGAGTCGGCACCGGCCGCTCGTGACGGGCGTTCGCGAAACATGCCCGTTACGCGGGACCCGTTTTCGTAACGGCGCCGAAACACGAGCGGCACCATCGCCGAAATCTCGCAGGTCCACTCTGGGCTCGTACCCGAGAAGTGCACGGTTCCACCCCGAGGTTCTCGACAGGTACACCCCTGATGGAAACTTCGAGAGGTGTAATCATGGACACAGGCAGCATTGCTTGGGCGATCACAGCGACGGCACTCGTGCTGTTGATGACGCCCGGCGTCGCATTCTTCTACGGCGGCTTGGTCAAGGCCAAGAGCGTCGTCAGCATGATGATGATGAGTTTCGGGGCACTCGGCCTCATCAGCGTGCTCTGGATCCTCTACGGATTCAGCATGAGCGCTGTCAGCTCGCCCGGCGACTTCGCGGGCAACCCCTTCGCTGACTTCGGCCTCAGCTCCCTCGCAACCGGTGAGTCGTCGAACACCGATCTGCTCGGCGCGACCTTCGGTGCGACGTTCGCGATCATCACCGTCGCGCTGATCTCCGGCGCCATCGCCGACCGGGCGAAGTTCGGTTCGTGGATGATCTTCGCCGGCATCTGGGCGACGCTCGTCTACTTCCCCGTCGCGGCCTGGGTCTGGGGCGGTGGCTGGATCATGGAGCTCGGCACCACCCTGGGTCTCCCGAACGTGATCGACTACGCCGGTGGAACCGCCGTGCACATCAACGCCGGTGCGGCCGCGCTCGCTCTCGCCCTGGTCCTCGGCAAGCGAGTCGGCTTCCAGAAGGGCATCACCAAGCCGCACAACGTCCCGCTCGTGCTCATGGGTGCAGCGATCCTCTGGTTCGGCTGGTTCGGCTTCAACGCCGGTGCCGAGTGGCTGAACGGCCTCGCGAACGTCGGCCTCATCGTCGTCAACACCCTTGGTGCCACCGCAGCCGCGATCCTCGGCTGGATGGTCGTCGAGAAGCTCAAGGACGGCAAGGCGACCTCGGTCGGTGCGGCATCCGGTGCAGTCGCCGGTCTGGTCGCGATCACCCCGGCCTGCGCCAACCTCGAGCCCGGCTGGGCGCTGCTGCTCGGTGTCGTCGCCGGTGCGGTCTGCGCCCTGGCCATCGAGCTGAAGTTCAAGCTCGGCTTCGATGACTCGCTCGACGTCGTCGGCATCCACCTCGTCGGTGGAATCATCGGAACCCTCTACCTCGGATTCTTCGCCATCGACACCGGCCTGTTCACCGGCGGCGACTTCGGCCAGCTCACCGTTCAGGTCATCGCGGCCGGCGCCGTGCTCGTCTACTCCTTCGTCATCGCCCTCGCCCTGGGCTTCGCGATCGAGAAGAGCATCGGCTTCCGCATCAAGAACGAAGACGAAGTCGCCGGCATCGACACCGTCGTGCACGGCGAGGAGGGTTACGCGCTCAACAACGCATAGCGAACTACGCGAGGGCGCTGAGCGCGTTCTACAGGCGGCGTCGTTTGGAACCGGCGAAGCCGAGCGGTGGGGCAATGTTCGTGTGAAGGAATTAACACGGCCCATCCCCATCGTCTGTGCCGCGGTCTATGCGGGGCGCTGCCGATATGGTTGTCTGCGGGGGTCGGATGCTACGCGCCCTGCGCCTTGAGAGGACCCCGTGAACTACGACGATGCCGGATTCGTCCTCGCCTTCTCCGCGCTGATCCCGGTGCTCGGACTCGGGCTCGGTCTGCTGGCCGGCCTGCGCAGGCCCCAGCTCCCCGTCGTCGTCATCGCCAGCGCTGCGCTCCTGGCACTGTGGCTGCTCTTCGGAGCGCGCGCGGTGCTCGGCGCCGACGCCTCGCTCTCCTTGAGCATCTACTACGGGCTGCTGTTCGCGCTGACGGCGGTTCAGCTGAGCCCGATCCTGCCGCGCGAGCCGCGCGCACGGACCGGCGGCTGGGTCGCCTTCGTCATCGTCTGGGCGCTGCTGGCGCAGCTGGCCATCGCGGCCTGGACGCTCAACCTGGTCGACGGCTGGCTCGTCGCCTCACTCGGCCTGCTCGATTTCGGCGGCAGCAGCATGCTCTTCATCGCCACGGCGTCTGCCGGCCTGGCCTGCCTGCTCGCGCAGCGCAGCAGGGGACCGATCATCGCCGTTGCGACACCGCGCCGTGCCGTCGCGACCATCATCCCGCTCTGGCTGGGCTTCTTCGCGCTGACCGTCGGCTCGGAGGCGGTGCCGGACGAGATCGCGGTGGACGCCGCGGTGAACACGGTGCTCGCACCGCTCGGCGCCGTCGTCGCCTGGGTCGTCGTCGAACGCATCAGGCACCACCGCGTGAGCATCGGCGGAGCCGTGCGCGGCATCTTCGCCGGACTCGTCGCCGTGACACCGGCGGCCGACGTACTCTCGCCGTTCTGGGCGTGCATGCTCGGTCTCGCCTCCGGAGCGGTTGCCGCGGCCCTCGCAGGCCCCCGTGGCTCCGTGCTCGGTCTCCTGTTGACCCAGCTCACCGCAGCGGCGCTCGGCTGTGTCTTCATCGGCATCCTCGGCGACGGCGTCGGCGGTCTGATCACAGGCAGCTGGGCGCAGTTGGGAACGCAGCTGTTCTCGATCGCGGTGGTCGCCGGATTCGCCTTCATCGTCGCGGGCCTCGTCGCCCTGACCGTCGGGCGGGTGATGGTGAGCGCAGGGCGTTCCCGCGAGCGCCCGGAAACCGTGGGCTAGGGCAGCGCCCCTCCGAGCTCGCGGCCCGCACAATCTGCGCGGGCCCGGGATATTCACCGGGCCTGTGCACGGCATGCGGGCCTACGCGCAGCGCTCGCCCCGTTCTGGCCACTGTCGGTGCGCGCGACTAGCCTGAACGCATGTGCGCGAGCTACGGACTTGAGACGACGCCAGACGAACTGGACGAGCATTTCGCCTTCGACGAGCGCGGCCGCAACGCTGCGGTCGTCGAGTGGCTGGCCGCGAACGCGACGGAGGTGGTGAAGCCGACCGGGCCACGGGCCCTCAACCTCAACCCGCTGGTGCGGGAGCGGGTCATCGGCGGCGAATCCGTTCGTCAGCTCGACCTGGCCTGGTGGCAGATGTGGATAGGCGGCCAGCGCCCCAAGTTCTCGACCATCAACGCCCGCAGCGAGAACCTTCTGAAGGGAGCATGGGCCGGCCCGACGATGTCGCGCCGCGCTCTCGTGCCCGTCACGCACTACTTCGAGAAAGGCCGCCGGTTCGATCTCGGGGGAGAGCTGTTCAGCCTCGCCGCGATCTACACCATCAACCGGACCGACGCCGCCCCGACGCCGGATGGCTGGCTTCCCACCTACGCCATCGTCACGCGGCCGGCTGCCAGCCACGTCGCGGAAGTCCACGACAGGATGCCGCTGATCATCGCACCCGAGATGTACGCGGATTGGCTGGCGCCTGACCTCGCGGGCGACCGCACCCTCGTGGATGCCGCACTGGCGGCATCCGACGGGCCGTCGCAATCGGTGCAGATGCACGACGCCGAAGCCAGCTGAGGCGGGTATTCTCTGTCGGGCCGTGAGGGTCCGCCGTTTCGGCGCGTGAGTACGCCCGCCCGGCGCGCCGCACCGCAATCCGGGGGTTGCGGGGGCATGACCCGCCATGATGTGCACTATGAACCCACCTGCACGGAGGCCGGACCGCACCCTGCTCGTCATCCTCATCGCGATCGCCGCACTCGTCATCATCGCGCTGGTCGTGGTGTTCACGCGGAGTGCTCCGGCGGCACTCGACCCCGGTACGCCTGAGGGCGTCGTGCAGGGCTACTCGGCGGCGGTGATCGACGGCGACAATGAGGCCGCCCTCGAGTACCTCGCGCCGGAGGTGCGCGAACAGTGCGACGGCCTCGACGGCTTGTACACCGAGAATCTGCGCGTGGTGTTGCTCGACAGCGACGATCGCGGTGAATCGGCCCAGGTGCAGGTGTCGCTGGTCACCAGCTACGACGGCGGGCTGTTCGGCTCATCATCGTCCGAGAGCACAGAGACGTTCTCGCTCGTGAAGAACGACGGCGAGTGGGCGATCACCACCGTGCCATGGTCGCTTGCGATCTGCGCCGGATCGGCGGGCTACTGATGGCTGCCACGACAGGCTCAGCGCAGCACACCGTTCGCCGCGCCATCGCCTATGCGCTGCTGTTCGTGCTCGTCACGGTCGCCGGCATGGGCATCGCCGGCGTGCTCGGACGCGTCCTCGACTCCGGCTCGGAGATCGTGCGGGGCGGCAGCTCCGATCTGGCGCAGTCGCTCGCCTTCACGGTGATCGGCGCGCCCCTCGCAGCGCTGCTCTGGTGGTGGCTGTGGCGCCGCCTCGACGAGGCGACGGAGCGCGCTGCCCTGACGTGGGGGCTCTATCTCAGCGGCATGTACGTGGTCTCGCTCATCGTCTTCACCGTGGCGACGGTGGATGCCGCGAACTCCGCGATCCACGGTTCCTGGGATTCGGCCAGACTCGCGACCGCCGTGGTGTGGTTCGGCATCTGGCTCGCCCATCGCGCGATGTCGCGCCACGACAAACGGCCACTGCGTCTGGCCACCGTGCCCGTCGTCCTTGGCGCGGTGTACGGCCTCGTTGCGGCCAGCAGCGGTGCCGTGAGCGCGCTCGGTGCGCTGCTTGACAGCGCGATCCGCGGCTCGAGCGCCCAGGCGATGGTCGGGGAGAGCGTGTTCTCCCCGATGAGCACCGGTCTGCTCTGGTTCATCGTCGGCGGCGCGGTGTGGTGGTTGCACTGGGTGCGCGGCGGCGCATCGCGGGTGACGAGCGGGCTCGCCTCCGTCACCCTGATCTGGGTGGGAGTGCTCGGGGCCAGCCTCCTCTCACTCAGCGGAATCTGGATGAGCGTGTTCGTTGCCCTCCGTCTCGCCCTCGACCGCATCGAACCGATCGCCATGATCACCGACCCGCTCGGCGAGGCGATCGCGGCCGCGCTCATCGGCGCCGTCGTGTGGCGCTACCACTGGCTGGTGACCCGTGAACGCAGCGGCGGTGTGCAGCGGGCGAGCACCGTCGTCGTGGCCGGTGTCGGGATGGCCGCAACGGCATCCGGGATCGGCGTCATCATCAACGCCCTGCTGGCGACGCTCGGCACCTCGATCGCGGGCTCGGACCCGCGCACGCTGCTGCTCGGCGGCCTGAGCGCGTTCCTCGTCGGCGGCGTGGTCTGGTGGTTCACCTGGAAGCCGGCGGAGCCGGTCTCCGAAGCCGAACAGCGCGATACTTCGCGCCGCGTCTACCTCGTGGCCGTGTTCGGCATCAGCGCCGTCGTCGCCCTGGTCGCGCTCCTGATCGTCGGCTACGGGGTGTTCGTCTTCGCGCTCGACTCCACGACCAGCACGAGCCTCATCGAGCAGGTGCGAGCTCCGCTGGGCCTCCTCATCGCGACCGTTCTCGTCGCCGGGTACCACTTCAGCGTCTGGCGGCGTGATCGTGCAGCGGTGGCGCTCGCCACTCCCGTCCGTGAGCGCACGATCGGCGAGGTGATCCTGGTGACGGATGCCGCATCGGCCGGGCAGCGACAGCTGATCGAGCGGCTCACCGGCGCCAGCGTCACGACCTGGGTGCGGGCGGATGCGCCGGGGGAGTCGCCAGGCACGGCATCGCCCGACCACACGGAGGAGCGCCTCAGCGAGGCACTGAACGGCGTCACGGCCGCACGGCTGCTCGTCATCACCGGTGCGGACGGAGCTGTGCAGCTCGTGCCCCTGGCCGAGTGACGACGACGCGACACCCGTGACACGGGGACCGAATCGACTTCGGGGCAAGCGGCTGGCCTGCTTCGGCCTACGTGGTGTGCAGCTCGCTGAAGATGAACGCTGCCTTGCTGCCCTCTCCACGAGGAATCTCGATACCCACCACGGCAGGATTCTCGTTCGGGGCGTAGCGGGTGAACAAACCGTGCGCCGGGTTGTTCAGGCCAACGACCGCCTCCGCGACGGCATCACTCACATCGGCGGGCACGAGGTAGGCCTCGGTAAACAGGTCGGTCGTGTTCGCGACGGTCGCGACCGCGAGGCCGTAGGCCTCCAGAGTGCTCGGTGAGCCGCACGAGAAACCGGTGAACGCGCTTCCCTGCATCGCGTAGAGAACACAGACGTCTCCGTTGGTTCCTCGCGCCACCCAGAACGGTGTGTCGTTCTCCACCGCGAGGAGGCGGGTTGACGCGGGCTCGATTCCAGCCGCCTCGATGAGGTTCATATCGGTGATCTCGTCGTCGACGTTCTGAGCTCGCTCGAATACCGGCACCATCACCTCAACAGACTGGTTGCTCGTCTCGTGTGACACCTGCGGCGAAGCGCATCCAGCAACTCCGGAGGCGAGAACTGCGAGTGTTCCGATGATGCCGAACCGATTTGCAGCCGTTCGATTGCGTGGCGCCCGAAACAGGCTCTTGACTGACATCTTCCCCCCTCGATGTTGCGTCAGGTGTGGTGGGCAGGTTACGCCACTCGAGCCTGTCAGGTTGGCATCGTAGGCTCATCCCCAGCATGGTCACCGTCATTCCCGTTCATGAGCGCCTCTGGAAGGTCACGCGGGGTGGTGAGCTCGCCGGGTACGTTGACGCGATCGACGCCCGTGACGGCATCCGATACCGTGCACGCCGCCTCAATGTCCGGCACCGGCGCTGGGTTGCGCTCGGCGAGTATTGGGAGCTGCAGACCGCAATCGACGCGCTCGGCGGCTAAGTCAGCAGGCGCTGCGGCAGAAAGAAAAAACCCCCGGCTCAGCCGGGGGTTTTGTCTGTGGGCGATACCGGACTCGAACCGATGACCTCTTCCGTGTGAAGGAAGCGCGCTACCAACTGCGCCAATCGCCCAGTGCTCTCACCTGTGTGGTGATCGCGATTACCGATACTAGCCGACCCGGATGGCGCAATGCACATCGACAGCCGGCCCCGGCGTTTCGGGGTGGGGGTCGCCGGTTTCGGATGGGGATCGAACACGCCCGGGTTTCGCCGGTTTGGTGATCCAGAGATCCATCGGTTAGAGTTTTGGACGTCGCAGAAATGCGGTGAAAGAAATGCGGATGTGGCGCAGTGGTAGCGCATCACCTTGCCAAGGTGAGGGTCGCGAGTTCGAATCTCGTCATCCGCTCGAGTGAAACCGAGCAAGCCAGTTTCGGTAACACAGGTGGGGAACCCACAATGGTGGCGTGGCCGAGAGGCGAGGCAGCGGCCTGCAAAGCCGTCCACACGGGTTCGAATCCCGTCGCCACCTCGTAGCACTCCACACTTGCAGTACACCCCCTAGTAGCACCCCAGAAATGGGCGATTGGCGCAGCGGTAGCGCGCTTCCCTGACACGGACGAGGTCACTGGTTCGATCCCAGTATCGCCCACCAAGTAAAACCCCCGGACTTCCGGGGGTTTTTGCTTGAAGCGTAGAGAGTAGAATCTACGTAGCAGCACAATGCGGATGTGGCGCAGTGGTAGCGCATAACCTTGCCAAGGTTAGGGTCGCGAGTTCGAATCTCGTCATCCGCTCAGAAATTGTGAAAGCCCGTCAGAGAGATCTGGCGGGCTTTTCTGTTGTGTTGACCGCTCCGCGGTTACTCGTCCTCTTCGCGCATCGAGATCACCACAAACTCGTAGAACGTCGCCACCGTCTGCAGGCCGAGCAGCACGCTCGCGACCACGGCGAACCAGGCGGCGAAGCCGCCGAGAGCGACGCCGGTGTTCGCGCACCAGAAGCAGAGACCGACCGTGATGACGGACGCCGCGATCACCAGGATCGTCGCATACAGCGCGACGCGCTTCGGCACAACGCGAATGCGCTGCCGCAGGCCGCGGGTGTGGATCGCGATGATGAGCAGGCCCACCGGAATGACCGACGCGAGCACTTTCGCGCCGTCGACGCTGATCTCCATAGCGAAACGCTACCGACGGCCGGGACAGATGGCCACCGTCTCGGCACTAAAGTTGATGACGTCGCGAATTCGCGGCAATCAATCAATTTTTGGGAGTGGATGAAGGTGGCTGACGGCTTCGAGCTTTTCACCGACCGGTCCGTTGTCGCGATGCGCGTCAACGGTGAGCTGAAAGACCTCGCCACGCAGACTACGACCACCGACGTCGTCGAGCCGGTGACGATCGATTCGCCGGACGGCCTGAACATTCTGCGGCACTCGGCTGCCCACGTACTCGCCCAGGCCGTGCAGACGATCAACCCGGAGGCCAAGCTCGGCATCGGCCCGCCCGTCACCGACGGTTTCTACTACGACTTCGACGTCGCGGAGCCCTTCAGCATCGACGACTTCAAGGCGATCGAGAAGGCCATGAGCCGCATCATCCGCCAGGGCCAGCGCTTCGTGCGCCGCGTCGTGACCGACGATGAGGCGCGCGCAGAGCTCGCCGACGAGCCGTACAAGCTGGAGCTCATCGGGCTCAAGGGCGGGGTTTCGACAGGCTCAACCAGCGAGCTGGGAGCAGACAACGAGAACGTCGAGGTCGGTGGCGCGGAGCTCACGATCTACGACAACGTCGACCCGAAGACGGGGGAGACGCTCTGGAGCGACCTCTGCCGCGGACCGCACCTGCCGAGCACCCGTCTGATCGGCGAGGGCCACGCTCTCATGCGCGTCGCCGCCGCCTACTGGCGCGGTTCGGAGAAGAACAAGCAGCTGCAGCGCATCTTCGGCACGGCCTGGCCGAGCAAGGACGAGCTGCGCGCGTACAAGGAGCGCCTCGAGGAGGCCGCCAAGCGCGACCACCGCAAGCTCGGAGCAGAGCTCGACCTGTTCAGCTTCCCGGAGGAGCTCGGCAGCGGCCTGCCCGTCTTCCACCCCAAGGGCGGCATCATCCGCGCTGAGATGGAGAACTACTCGCGCACCCGCCACGTCGAGGAGGGCTACTCCTTCGTCAACACCCCGCACATCACCAAGGGCAAGCTGTACGAGGTCTCCGGCCACCTGGACTGGTACCGCGACGGCATGTACCCCCCGATGCACATCGACGCCGAGATCGGCGAAGACGGCACGGTGCACCGCGAGGGCCAGGACTACTACCTGAAGCCCATGAACTGCCCGATGCACAACCTGATCTACCGCTCCAGCGCGCGCTCCTACCGCGATCTGCCGCTGCGCCTGTTCGAGTTCGGCAGCGTCTACCGCTACGAGAAGTCCGGCAACGTGCACGGCCTGACTCGGGTGCGGGGCATGACCCAGGATGACGCCCACATCTACACGACGCGCGAGAAGATGCGCGAGGAGCTCACCAGCACGCTCAACTTCGTGCTCGACCTGCTGAAGGATTACGGTCTCGACGACTTCTACCTCGAGCTCAGCAC